>SLAT01000004.1 GCA_007126715.1 Roseinatronobacter sp. | reverse complement strand
ATGCCGTCTGCAATGTCACCGGCCTGCTCATTCGCCCATGCAACGCCCTTGTCGTAGGCGCGCTGCTGGCGGGCTGTGCGGCCTTGTGCGTCATAGTTTCCATCGGCATCGGTCAAGCCAGCCTCAACGCCGTTGATCTCATTGAGAACACCGCGCATGAACGCGCTGTGATCTGCGGCAGAAACGCCTTGGATGGACCCCGGCTCTATGTCCTGCGCGCGTTCAAAAATCGCGCCAAAGGCACCATCCTGTGCCTGCGCGCTATCCGCGTCGATCTGCGCATTTGCGCCACGCTGCGTTACTGCGGCGGCGGGGCCGCCAATAGCGCCACCCATCAATGCGCCAATCCCGAACGTGACAACCGCCTCGCGCCCGAACTTCTCAATCAGCATCGGGCCGACTGCTTTCCAGCCTTCGGCATCCAGACTGGCCTGCACGTCCTTGTCGAACATGATCTGCTCAAGCACTAGCGCCGTGACCTCTGCCATGCCTTCCGTGCCGGAACCAAGCGCAGCCCCCGCCGCGGCGCGCTGTATCACACTGCGCGCGACGCCTTCCGCCGCCACATTTATGGGCTTTTGAAGCATACGACCAACTGCGGCGGGGAAAACAGTTTGCGCGGCACTGGTTGCCAGCGCCGTTTTCATAATGTCGAACTGAACGCCCTGATCTTCCGTGTCAAACCCGTTGGCCTCTGCGGTCTGCCATGCGGATGACACCATCTGAGGGAAGATACTTGCAGCCGCACCAGCAACAGCGCCAGCGATACCACCGACAACCGCGCCCTTCGGGCCTGCAATCGCGCCAATTTTTGCGCCCGTCTTGGCACCAGCCCACGACATGGCAATATCGACCAAAATGCCCGGACCAGCCTGAAAAAAACCGTCCACAACCTCTTGGCCGATCGTGCTGTCCTCGGCAATCGCGGCGCTGCGGGCCTGATCTTCCTCGCTCATGCCAAAGGTGTTTTCCGCAAAATCAATTATTGCGTCACCAGCGGCGTCAAAGCCCAAGAATTTTGCAGTGCGGCCTACACCGCCAACAATTCCTTCTGGAACCTGCGGCACACCCAGCCGGATGTTCTCGCCCACGCTGCGGCGGCCCTGCGCTGCGGCCTCTGCATTGCGCTGCGCCTGTCCGGGGTTCATCCGCTCTGGATAAAGCTCGTGACCAATCTCTCGCGCACGCGCAAGAAAGCTCTCAGCCTGATCGCCTGCGCTTTGCCGGATAATCTGCTCAATGTCGCCACCAGACTGGATGACCGGCCCCAACTCGCCCGCTGCGCGCCGGGAAAACTCCACCAAATCCTCGGGCTTCTCGACCTTGGCCTTCTCCCCCAGCGCGATCAGCACATTGACCGGCACACGGGTCTTGCGCGCGATATCCTCGATCTGCTCGAAGCTGGTCTTTTGCGCTTGAGGGTTGAAGCGTTCTCTGGCGAACAGGTTAGCCACGGCAGAACCTCTTATTTATAGGGTTGCCAACACAATATCTTGTATTGGCCCTTTCTGGAAGAACAGATGTTGTGTCACTGCCAAACAGGCACATCACCCTGCGCGCCGCCTTGGTTCGTCATTCCCATATTCCGCATCAGCTTCTCGCGTTCGGCTTCAACAGAGCCTGGGATCGGGTTGCCCAACTGATCTTTTTCTGCGCGCCTCAGTGCCTGGGCATCAATCTTGAGGCTCAGTTCGGGCGTCATCTGCGGGGCTTGCGGTCTAGCGGTTGCCCCTTGAATCCCGCCAACTGCCTCCAGGGCGGCCTCAAAGGTAGCCTCTGGCGACAAAGAGCCAAGCACGATAGCCATGATCTTGTCACCGGGGCCGGTTATGGAGCGCTGGAACACGTTGCCGGTCGATTCATCCCGGAATGTTGCGGTCAGGCCGGTGATGTTGCCAGCGGCGTCATAGGCAAAAGCTGTGCCTTCGCTTAGAATTGACAGGCCATCATCATAATATCCAGCCATGTTGTAAAGCTCGACAACCGCCTGCAAAGCATTGGTTTTGTCATTCATGTCCCAATAGAACATAGCCTCTGTCAGCTTTTCCACGGCTTTTCGGGTATTTTCGGACTGCGCGTATTCGCGCCAAGCGGGTATTTGGTCCAGCCTGCCCTCTTGCGCCAATACGCGCTCATGGGCGCGGATAGCTTCGCGGCTGAAAGCCTTGCCCGCGCGCTTAGATACAGCAAGAACCTCTGCTTTTGTCGGTGGCTTTTTGTCGCCGGAACTTGTCAGCGCTTGCGCTGCGCTCATGCCCGCGCTTTTGGCAATCGACTCGCCTGCGGCCTTCACCGACCCTTCAACCACTGGCGAACCTGTCACCTGCGCCACCACATCCGCGACCGATCCCGTTGCAAGCCGCTTTGGTCCCGAAATGCTCATTGGCACATCATCAATGAAAAACTGCGTCTCATCTGTGCGCTGCGCTGTGCCGCGCCGGCCTTGCTGCTGCGGTGTGGCTTGTGCGGTGCCTGCCGGTGCGGGTGTCGTCCCACCTTGCGGCGCAGGCGCAGCGGCCTGTTGATCCATCCTCGCTCTGGCATCGCGCATGCCTTGGGCGCGGTCAAAGCTGCGCGCGCCTGCGTCTGTTGCACCAACTGCTGATTGCGCCACGCCTGCGGCATCAGACGCAACAGCCGCAACGCTCATGCCGCCACGGTTCAGGCGGTCAAGCATGCCGGTTACAGGATCGCTTTGAGGCATCAAGCCTCGCACAGTCTCATTGATCCGGCCCGCGCGACCTTGCGCATCTGCGCTGGCTTGGGGTGGGGCTGTCTGTGCGGCCTGTTCTGCCGCAACCATATCCTCGACCGTGCCGCGGCGCGGCGCATCAGAGCGGAACCCGCGCGTTGCCTCGGTGTAATCCGAATACCCCTGACCTCTGCCTTGAACGGCGTCCTGCGTGGCCTGACCGGCTGGGCGCTGCGGCCCTCCTTCCGGCATTGTGCTGGCGGCGGCGGGTCTGGCAATCAGGTTGTTGAGCAAAAATCCTGCATTGCGGTCATACAAATCCGTTTCAGGCGCGATCTGCCGCGTTGGATTGGCGGGCTGCGGCTCTGGCGGCAACACATCTTGACGAATCGGCCCCCTCGGTGTGTCCACGATAATCGGGGGCGTGCTGTCAATCCACTGACGCGGCGCGACTGGCGCAACGGGCGCAGCCTGCGGAATAGATGGGGGTGCCCCTTGCGGGCGCGTTTGAACAGGCTCGTCAACTGATGTTGTCGCATTCGGATTTCGTGGCGCGCGCGGGTCTTGTCCACTTATTTCAGGCTGTGGTGCCTGATTGGCTGCGGATCGTTGCGCAAGCCTGTCCTCCATAACTCTGCTGCCCACGCTGTCGCCCTGCGCGCCTTAGCCCAATTCACCAAGCGCCCCGCGCACTGTAAGCCCCTGCGATGAGGGGGGCGGGGTTGCGCGAGTGCCTTGCGGCACGGCGTCCATAACGGACATGCCCTGATTGCCCTCGTTGGCAGGCGCAACATCATCCGTCAAGCCAAGGGCACGGCGAAGGGATTCGTCAACGCGCTGCTGGCTGGCTTCGGCATCAAGGCGCTCTTGTTCGGCCCGCGCCCTCGCCTCATCTTCCTCGGCCCAGCCGCTTACCGTGCGCCCACGTTGAGCAATCGCATGTTCGCGGTCCTCGATTTCCCATTCGCGCTTGCGCTTGCGATCATCGCGCGCCTCGCGCCAGTTCTTGCCTTGGAACACGCCGTTCACGAATCCTGCGAAAAAGCTCACGATCCTGCTCCTGTCACTATTTTTCGAATATGCGACCATGTTTGCGGCGCGGGGTTGGGTTTCGGTGCTGGTTCAGGCGCAGGGGCGGTCGGTGCCGGATCAATCGCGGCGGCGGCAGACAGCTCACCGGGCGCGGCGGGGGCGCGGCGATACCCGAGAAGCCGATCCGGCGAATAGGATGACACATTTACGCTATTGCTCTGGTTGCCGCCCAAGACGCGAATATTCCCGTGCTCGTCCTTGCCCTTGTAGAACCCGACATGGCCCTGCCATCCGTTCGGATCGCCGCGCGAAAATACCGCCAGATCGCCGATCTGCGGCTCATCAGCGGCTTCACCCCAATCCATGAATGAGCGCGCTGTCAGTTTCCCGGTGCCTTCGAGACCGCCCTGTTTCAGCGCGGCATTCACCCAGCCCGCGCACCATGCTGTGACAGCGGGATCAAGGTTCTGGCCGCCATTGGCCATGTATTCCTGCAATGCCACGCGCTGATCGCGCTGGTTCATGCCCAGCGTGCTGGCGGCGGATTCGAGAGAGGCACGGACTTGGGGGTTTTCGATGCCTTCCAGAACCGTATCATCAAAACTTGTGCTGGCGGGGGAACGCGGGCGAACACCGCCAGACCCGATGCCAGCATTGGCCCGGCCAGCACTTCCGCCCTGCGACGTGATGGCTTCAATTTCGCCGCCCGACATGGGCAGTGTCATGCCGGGCTGAGGATGCTGCGGGCCGGGCTTTGCTGATTGTCCCATCGCCTCCATGGCAGATAGTTCGCGCTGGCGCATATCCCGATCTTGGCGGCGCTGCATGCCCCCGCCAAGACCTTGCAGAAATCCCCCTGCAAAGCCCGACATCAGGCCGCCTCCTTCTTCTTGCGCTTGGCCCCGCCCATGCTGTCGATCTTGCTCTCCAGCTTCTCGACCT
>SLAT01000205.1 GCA_007126715.1 Roseinatronobacter sp. | reverse complement strand
GGGTGAAAGAGGTGGATGCAGAGATTATGAAATTGCTGAACCAGTCGGCGGTTACGTTTCAGGTCGTGCTGACCAAGGCCGACAAACTCAGCACTGCTGAACAGGACAAGACCCTTGCGCAGGTGCGCGCGGCCCTTGCCAAACACCCCGCCGCCTTCCCGGAACTTGTCGTAACCTCGTCCGAAAAGGGCGAAGGCATTCCCACCCTGCGCGCGATTATCGCCGGACTGACCTAATGAAGAAGCAACGCCCCATGACTCAGGACTGGTTTGCCACTGCCCGGACATTGTCCGAGGCCCTTCCTTATCTGCAACGCTATGCAGGTGCGATTGTCGTCATTAAATTTGGCGGCCATGCGATGGGCGATGCCGAGGAAATGGCGAGCTTCGCGCGCGATGTGGTGCTGATGCGCCAAGTTGGCGTAAACCCTGTCATCGTGCATGGTGGCGGGCCGATGATCAATGATATGCTGGGCAAGTTGAACATCCAGTCCGAGTTCGTGCGCGGCAAGCGCGTGACCGATACCGCCACGATGGAAGTGGTCGAAATGGTGTTGTCGGGTGCGGTCAACAAGCGCATCGTGCAGGCAATTCAGGACGAAGGCGGGCGCGCTGTGGGCCTGTCGGGCAAGGATGGCGGCATGGTGACATGCGAGGCCGACGACCCCGAACTGGGCCTTGTGGGCCGCCCGGTCGCCGTGAATACCGATTTGCTGCACCACTTGTTTACAGGCGGTTTCATTCCGGTGATCGCCCCATTGGGAATGGGCCGAGAGGGTGAGACTTTCAACATCAATGGCGACACCGCCGCAGGCGCCATCGCGGGTGCGCTGAAAGCTGATCGCCTGCTTTTGCTGACAGATGTATCCGGCGTTAAGAATGCGGATGGCGAAGTCGTCACGCAACTCTCCCCTGCTCATGTGCGCGAATTGACAGAGGCCGGCATCATCGCAGGCGGCATGATTCCCAAAACCGAAACTGCGCTGGCCGCGATTGAAGGCGGTGTGCGCGCCGTCGTTATTCTCGATGGTCGCGCGCCCAATGCCTGTTTGCTTGAATTGTTCACCGATCATGGCGCGGGCAGTATCATTCGTAACAGCGCCCCACTGATCACACCGCAGGAGTAAAGGGATGAGCGGGCTTGACCAGATTGACGATCTGGCGCTGCCCCATGCTCTGGCCGTGATGGGCGCGTTCCACAAGGGTGCTGCAGCCCTGCCAGAGGGTGTGGAAACCCTTGTGATGCTGGGTCCACGAGAGCCGGGCTTTTGGGCCAGCTTCACCCAAAGTCCCGAATATTGCGACGGCCTGCCCGATCCGATGGACCGCTGGTCACGCCGCGTTATTGACCGACTGGCTGACAGCCTTGGTGCACGCGCGTTCTTTCCATTCGCAGCAACACCGCCACATCCATTTTATACATGGGCCAAGGCCACCGGGCGGGCATGGTCCTCGCCGGTGCAGTTTCTGGTGCATGATGTGGCTGGCCTGTGGCTGTCCTATCGTGGCGCGCTTGGCTTTGCCAATCGTCTGGACCTGCCCCCTACCCCTGCACAAAGCCCCTGCACGGATTGTGCGCAGCCCTGCATTGCAGCCTGCCCTGTAGACGCCTTGACGCAGACAGGCTATGACCTTTCGACCTGTCATGCGTATCTGGATAAATTAGCCGGGCAAGACTGTATGACTGGCGGTTGCGCCGTGCGCGCGGCCTGTCCGATTTCTCGAAGCTATGGCCGAAGCCCTGCCCAATCTGCATTTCACATGAGGCACTTTCACAAATGACCTTGCGTCTTGTCCTGACCCGCCACGCAAAATCCGACTGGGACAACCCGTTGGATACCGACCACCAACGCAGATTGAACGCGCGCGGCAAACGCGCCGCCCCGTTGATCGGCCACTGGCTGACCGAGAAAGGTTATGTGCCGCAAGAAGCGCTGGTCTCGGACGCAACCCGCACGCGCGAGACCTGGTCGTTGTTAAGCGCCGAGTGGCCGCAGATCCCTGCGCGTTTTGATCCCGCACTGTATCATGCCTGCCCTGATGTCATGCTGCGCGTTTTGCGGAGCGCCAAGGCCTCGAACGTTATGATGATAGGCCATAACCCCGGAATCGCGACACTTGCCGCCCTGCTGTTGCGCAAACCCTATGCCCATTCGTCATTCAGCAGGTACCCCACCTGCGCAACACTGGTTGCCGAATTCGATGCGGAAAACTGGTCTGCGGTCGGTTATGACACTGGGGTTGCGCTGGATTTCATTGTCCCGCGCGAGCTGGAATAGATTTGTGCTGTAACGCGAAATACAGGCGCGCCGCATCCAGAAACGCCTGCTTGCGTCCGGCTGTCAGGGCATCGGCAATCTCGTCACTGCCCCATTGCTCGGCCTGCCATTCCTCATCAACGCGCGAAGCGATCCATAAATCCTCTGGCAGGGCAAATTGACCCAGCACCGCCAGCGCGATAATCAACGATCCTGTCATCGACACCAAATCATGAAAGGCTGTCAGTTCGAACACGCTCAGGGCTTCGACATCGGCGCGCATGCTATTTAGCAGCGCAGGCGGCTGGGCCGCGTGCACAATGCCTGTACGGATAACAGGCCGCTGCCCGTAGCGCTGTGCCGCCCACTCCACCAGCGGGTCCCACGCACGCGCTTCACGCGCGATCAGCGCCTCAGGGCCGTCGGCGCGGTAGCAGACCAGATCACTGTCACCATAGGCGGTGATCAGCTCGGTCACTTCTGTTCGCGCGACAGAAACCTTGTCGATAGCAGAATTTGCAGCACGCGTGATTGGCATCGCATTCGGATCCAGTACCTCTGCCTGCGCCTGGAATTCCGCCGCAATCAGGTCTGCCACTGCTTCTGTCGGGACAACCAAAACAGCCTTGCCCGGTGTTTTAACAGCACGCCCGTCCAGCGTGACAGTAAAGCCCCCCTCGGCCGCGCATACCTCGGCCTGCGCCCAGAACCGCTTCTTCACCCAACCACTCATGCTGCCCTCTCATTCCAGATATCCGCCAGCGCCGCAGGCAAGGCGCTGAACTGATCTATCACGCGCGCACCCAGCCTGTCGGCCGGATGGTAGCCCCAGCCGACACCCAAAGCATGAACACCCGCCGCGCGCGCCATCTCCATGTCATAGGCCGTATCCCCCACCATCACGGTCTGCTCAGGCGCAACACCTGTTTCACGCAAACACGCGTGCAACATCGACGGGTGGGGCTTGGAAGGGTGGTCATCGGCAACCTGTGTGGTGACAAAACGGCCCTCCCAGCCATGCGCTGCCATCAGATGCACCAGCCCGCGCCGTGATTTGCCCGTCGCAATCCCCAATATGACTGAACGATCCTGTGCCAGGCGATCCAGCACCGCAAGCGCACCCGGGTATAGCGGGGACAGGCTTTGCGCCCGCATCGCGGCATAGGCATTTTTGTAGCCATCAACAAGCTGTGCCTGCTCTCGCACGCCCAATGCTGGTGCCAGCCGCGCAATTGCCTGAGGTAACGACAGCCCGACAATATCCAGCACGGCGCCGCGGTCTGGCACCTCCAGCCCAAGCCCGCCGAAAGCCTGCGCCATAGCCCCAAGAATATGGGCCTGACTGTCGACCAGCGTGCCATCAACATCAAACACCACCAGACGCAAGATCAGCTATCCCCATCAAACGGGTCAGCGGGCACATCGCGCGGGTCCCAACCAAACAGTTTCCAGGTTTCTGCCATGTGGTCAGGCAAGGGGGCTGTCAGCTCCAGCATCGCCCCTGTCACCGGATGCTCGACTCGAAGCGATCGCGCGTGTAGATGCAGCTTGCGGCTGACCTCGCCACCTATGCCAGCGCCCCAGCCATCGCCAAGATTTTCCTGCGCCGAGCCACCATATTTGCCATCTCCCATGATCGGGTGGCCCATCTCGGCCATATGCGCGCGCAACTGATGCGTCCGGCCCGTGATCGGGGACAGGGCCACCCATGCAGCGCGCCCGCCCAAGCGTTCCAACACCGCGAAATCGGTTGTGGCACGCTTGGCCCCCTCAACCTGATCCACCTCTGCGGGGTGAATGCAGCGCATCTTCTCGTTCCCGCGCGCCCCGGCCTTGACCAACCCGTAACGGATCGTGCCTTTCAGCGGCTGCGGCACACCTGCGACCAGCGCCCAATAGATCTTTCGTGTCTCGCGGTGCCGGAATGCCTCGGCCAGCCTGCGCGCCACACGCGGCGTGCGTGCCAGCAACAGCACACCAGATGTATCCTTGTCCAGCCGATGAACCAGAACAGGCCGCTCCTTGTAATCGAACATCAGCGCCTCGGACAGCCCGTCCACATGACGGCTGCCTTGGCCACTGCCGCCCTGACTGGGCAATCCGGCAGGCTTGTTCAGTGCGATAATATGCTGATCCTTCCAGATCACAGCGGACTGGATCATCTTCGCATCACTAACGCTGTATCCGGGCTTTGGGCCGGCAAGGGCCGGCATGCTTTCAGGCAAGGGTGGAATACGCACCTGCTGTCCAGCCTCGATCCTGCTCGACGCCTTGACCCGCGCCCCGTCCACGCGAATATCTCCCTTGCGGCAGGCTTTCTCGATCAGACCTTGGGTCACCTGCGGGAACTGGCGCTTCAACCAGCGGTCAAGCCGCTGCTCACCCTCTTCCGCCCCGACTTGTACGACCTGAACCTTGCTCATCTTCATCCCCGTCTTTCCCGCCCTCAATGCCCTGCCTGCCCCCCGATGTCAACCGGAT
>SLAT01000328.1 GCA_007126715.1 Roseinatronobacter sp. | reverse complement strand
GGTGCAGGCAGGGTGATGCCTGTTGCGTCAAAGCGCGGCGCGCCGAAACCTTGCGGCGGGGTGATGGTGCCGTAGTCTTGCGTTACGCGCGCCCAGATCGGTGCATCGGGGCTGGCATCGGCACGGACGGCGTCGATGACCAGCGAGACGCGGCGCAGGCGGGGGCCGTTCTGGCGTTCCTGTAGCGCGGCATCGCGGCCGATGAAGTCTGGCTTGTCATAGGCGACAAAGCGCTCCATCGCGCCCTCGATCGGGCCGTAGATCGGGCGCAGTTCGGCAAACCATGTGGGGAAGTTCTTCTCAAACCGCATGGACAAGAGCGCGCGCATTCCGAAATCGCGAATGCCATGGGGGGCGCCCGCCTCTTTGATGGCTGAATAGACGCGGCGTTGCCATTCGGGGGCCATCCAGATTTCATAACCCAGATCGCCGGTATAGGTGATGCGGTTGACCAGACAGGGCGCGCCCGCCACATCCATCTCGCGAAAAGCCATGAAGCGGAACGCGGTGTTGGAGATGTCTGAATCGACCAGTGCAGCCAGTACATCGCGCGCTTTGGGGCCAGCGATGGACAGGCCGACCAGCCCCAACCCAAGGGCACGGACTTGCACCCCGCCTTCTGTTGGCAGATGCGCCTCAAACCAGCGCATGTGGTACTTTGTGGCCGTGAGCGAGCCCCAGATGAAAAACCGCATCGGTGCCGCGCAAGCGATGGTGAAATCGCCAATCAGCTTACCCTGCGGGTTAAGCATCGGGGTCAGAACCATGCGCCCCGGTCTGGGCATCCGGTTGGTCATCAACCGGTCGAGAAAGGCTTCGGCACCCGGCCCTGTCACCTCGTATTTGGCGAAATTGGCGATTTCAGTGACGCCGACACCTTCGCGCACGGCGCGCACCTCTGCGCCCACATGAGGGAAATCATTCGAGCGGAGGAAGGATGGCACATCATGTGCCTCGGCGGTTGAGGGGGCAAACCAGAGGGGTGTTTCCAGCCCCCAGCTGTCCCCCATGACCGCGTGATTGTCGCGCAGCATCAGATCATAAAGCGGGGTGGTCAGATGCGGGCGCGCGGCGGGCAGTTCCTCGTTCGGGAAACGGATCGAGAAGCGGCGCGCGTAATTCTCGCGCACTTTGGCATTGGTGTAGCGCAGGCTGGCCCAGTCGCCAAAGCGCGCGACATCCATCCCGAAGACATCATGGCCCGGATCGCCCGTTGTCATCCAGTTGGCAAGCACCAGCCCGACCCCGCCGCCCTGAGAGAACCCCGCCATCACGGCACAGGCCGACCAGTAATTTGTCAGCCCCGGCACCGGGCCGACCAGCGGGTTGCCATCAGGGGCGAAGGTGAATGGGCCGTTGATGACCTGCTTGATGCCTGCATTTTCCAGGGCGGGGAAGTGGCGAAAACCCACCTCAAGTGAGGGGGCGATGCGGTCCAGATCGGGGGGCAGCAATTCATGCCCGAAATCCCAGGGTGTGGACAGCGGCGACCAGGGGCGGCAATCTTTCTCGTAGGTGCCCAGCAGAATGCCGTCCCGTTCCTGTCGGGTGTAAATCTCGCCCTTGAAGTCGATCACTCCGATCAACTCGCGCCCTGTTTCGCGGTTGAAGGCGGCGACCTCTTCCATCGGTTCGGTCAGCAGATACATATGCTCCATCGCCAGAACCGGCAGCTCAATGCCGACCATGCGCCCCAATTCGCGCGCCCATAGCCCGCCTGCATTGACCACATGCTCGGCGTGGTAGGTGCCGCCCTCGGTGATGACATTCCACATGCCGTCGGGGTCTTGGGTCAACTCGCGCACGGGGTTGCGCAATTCGATCTGTGCACCCAGCACGCGGGCGGCTTTCGCATAGGCATGGGTGGTGCCGGACGGGTCCAGATGCCCCTCGACCGGGTCCCAGAGCGCGCCGACAAAATGCTTCGGGTCCAGCAGCGGGAACATGGCCTGCGCCTCGGACGGGGTGATCAATTCGGTCTGCATTCCAAGGGCACGCCCGCGCGCATGGGTCATGCGAAGAAAATCCATCCGCTCGGCGCTGTCGGCCAGCATGACGCCGCCGGTCAGGTGCAATCCGCAGGACTGGCCTGATAGCTCCTCAAGCTCCTTATACAGCCCCACGGTATAGGCTTGCAGCCGCGCCACATTCGGGTCGCCATTCAGGGTGTGAAAACCCCCCGCCGCGTGCCAGCTGGAGCCGGATGTCAGTTCCGACCGCTCGATCAGCAGCACATCGGTCCAGCCTGCTTTTGCCAGATGATAGAGGACCGAACAGCCGACAACCCCCCCTCCGATGACGATGGCACGGTAAGTCTGGGTCATGGGCCCTCCTTTCAGTCAGGCAGGTGCTGCGCCAAGCTGGACCAATGCCTGAGCAAGGCGGTTGCGTAGCGGTGGCGGGGTGTGGCGGGATGTGATGAAGGGCAGGCCGGGGCGCAGGGCTGTCCAGCCCGTGACAATCAGCGTTTGGGCGGCGGGCTCATGCGACAACGCATAGGCCCAAGAGCGGCAATCAATGGCGGCGAAATCAGCCTTGCCATCGGCCACAGCCCGGATTGAGGCGCGGTGGCTGCCGGTCAGATAAGCGCGCTGGGCCAGATCGGGAGCGTCCATGTCCAGCATCAGCGCAAGGCAACCGGACATCGAGTCTGGTGCGTTGATGGCGGGGCGCAGTTGCGCCAACCCTTGCGGAAGGCAGGCACCGTCAGTCAGGGGGACGGCGCAAGGCTGGCCTGTGCGCATGATCAGGGCCGAGCGGTAACGGGTGCCACGCCCACCCGGCACATCGTCATAGTGCGGTTGGGCCAGCACATGCACATGCGCGCCAAGCCCGGATTGCATCGGCCCCCAGCAGCTTTGCGCCAGCACAAGATCGGGCGCGCGCCACAGGGCGTGCATCTGTTCTTCTGTTTCCACGCGGGTCAGGGTTTCGGGCAGATCGGGTACAAGGCCGCGCAGTCGTGCATAAAACGCATCGACCTGATCGCGCAGTTCGGGCCAGTCATACATGGGCAGGGCCGCACGCGCGCTCATGCGGGTTGTTTTCCCAAGGGTGCTGGCGCGGGTGCGGCGGGGTGTTGCTGCAAGACAGGGTGCACAACGGGTTCCTTCGGGCGCAGGGCATGGGCGCGAAACATCTGCCAGTAATTGCGATAAACATAGCCATGGTTAAGCGCCTGCCAACGCGCGGGCCGCTCGGAATAGAGGCGCGGAAGGGCATACCACGGCGCGGCAGGTATCTGGTGATGCACGATATGCAGGTTGTTGTTCAGGAACAGCCAGGCCAGCGGCGAATGCTCGACAATGATCGTGCGCCCTTCCGGTGCGTCATGCCAGCGATGCTCGGCAAAGGTGCGGATCGAGATCAGCGCCAGTGCCGGCCAGACCACCGCCAGCACATACAGCCATAGCGGAATGCCAAAGGCCCATATCAGCGCCAGGACCGGCGCAAGGCTTGCCAGATGCAACCCCCATGCCCGCCGCACGCCGCGTGCATTGTGCCGCACAAGCTGCATTTCACTTGTCACAAAGCCGATCGCCCCCAGCACCGGCCCAAGCACCATGCGCCCGATCAGCGTGTTATTGACGGTCAGCAGGCTTTGCAGCAAGCGCGGCATACGGTCATGCTGCCAGCGGGCCTTGTACCAGCTTTCGGGGTCTTCCAGCGGGTCTGTCAGGCGTGCGTCGTGATGGTGGGCCAGATGCGTGGCCTGATAGCGCCGGTAGGGATAGATCAACGACAGGGGCAAGGTGACCAGCGCCTCGTTCACATGGCGGTTGCGGGTGGGGTGGCCGTGCAGGTTTTCATGCACAAGCGAAGAATGCAACGCCGCCATAAGGGCCATGATACACAGCGCGCTGACAGGGGCCATGGGCCATAGCCACAGCCCGCAGGCTGTCCAGACCACGTAACAGCCTGCAATCAGCGCAACTGTCGGCCATTCTATCCGCCTCACTCAGTCCTCCCTGTGGTTATGAGATTGAAGTCTGCGCAAAGACTGCCTGCAAAGCCGCGCTGCGACAACGCGAGTGTTAGCGCCACTTTCATCGAGTATTGATGTTTTAAGTAACTTATGATTACTGAAGTCTACATTCTGAGATTGGGAAGCGCATGAACAAACGTGAAGCTTCGGCCCTGTTTCGGGGACGGTTGGCGCAACTGCTGGCCCAAAGCGGCATGACGCAATCGGCGTTCGCGGAAAGCCTTGGCATTGACCGCTCGGCGCTCTCGCAGCTTCTGACCGGGCCTGACCCGCGCTTGCCCCGCGCCGAAACCCTGCTGGCAATTGCGGCGCAGTTTCAGGTTTCGACCGATTGGTTGCTGGGCCTGAGTGAAGATACCGGCACGGTGACCCAGACCCTAGACAGCGTCGAGACTGAAGCCGCGCTGGACAGCGAAAGCCGCACAGCGATGGAACGCTGGCATCAGGAAGCCACCGGCCAGAAAATGCGCTATGTGCCTGCGCATTTGCCGGATCTGATGCGAACGCCTGAAGTTATTGCCTTTCAGGCGCAACAATCCGAGCAAGAACGCCGCCGCCTGCACGCCCAGACCCAGCGCCGCTTGCGCCTGTCGCGTGCCCCCGAAGCCGATATCGAGATGTGTATGCCGCTGCAAAGTTTCGAGATATTCGCGGCAGGTTGTGGCGTCTGGCGCGGCTTGCCTGCGGCTGTGCGGCAAAAGCAGTTGGACTATATCGCGCAGACGGTGGACGAGCTTTATCCGTCGTTTCGCATGTATC
>SLAT01000118.1 GCA_007126715.1 Roseinatronobacter sp. | reverse complement strand
GGGTGTGGATTCGGTCTGGATGAACATATCTGTGCCTCCTGTGGGTTAAGGGGGATATGCGCTCTGACCCAAGCCCTGTCAAGGCAAGCGGCTTGACACGGCGTGCAGTTGCCCGCAGCACTAGCGCCAAACACAGGAGGGGCCATGTTTTTCGCATCCGACAACACCTCTGGGGTGCCAGATAGCATTCTGTCAGCACTTGCTCAGGCCAATTCCGGCTATGCCTCGGGATATGGAACAGACGCATTCATGGGGCAGGTCCGCGCCCGCATTCGCGCCCTGTTCGAAGCACCAGAGGCCGAAGTCTTTCTGGTCACGACCGGATCAGCGGCCAATGCGCTGGCACTGGCCAGCTATTGCCCGCCCTGGGGGGCCGTGTATTGCCATGCCCTTGCACACATAGAGGTTGATGAATGCGGCGCGCCCGAATTTTATACAGGCGGCGCGAAACTGACACATGTCGCCGGGAACAGTGGCAAGATGGAGCCCCAGGCCCTGCGCGAAGCATTGGCGCAGGCAGGACGCGGCGTGGTGCATAATGTGCAACCGGGCATCCTGAGCCTGACCAACCTGACCGAATGCGGTACGCGCTACTCTGTGTCCGAGATTTCCGAATTGGCAGCGATAGCTAAATCGCATGGCCTGCCGGTGCATATGGACGGCGCGCGCTTTGCCAATGCACTTGTGGCCGAAGGGTGCAGCCCTGCCGACATGAGTTGGCGCGCGGGGGTGGATGTGCTGTCACTGGGTGGCACCAAGAACGGATTGATGGGGGTTGAGGCCGTTATACTGTTCGACCCGGCGCGGGCATGGGAATTTCAATTGCGGCGCAAGCGGGGCGGGCATTTATGGTCAAAACACCGCTATTTGTCGGCACAGATGGCCGCTTGGCTGGAAGATGATCTGTGGCTTGACCTGGCGCGGAATGCCAACGCGATGGCGGCACGGCTGGAAACAGGGCTGGAGGGATGCGCAGAGTTGCTGTTCGACCGAGGGGGCAATATGCTGTTCGCCAAGTGGCCTAGCGGATTGCACCGTCAATTACAGGTTGCAGGCGCAGAGTATTTCCTTTGGCCGGACCATCAAAACCTTGATGGCCCGGATGATCTGCCCATCAGCGCGAGGCTGGTCTGTTCGTGGAACACACAGCCAAGCGACGTCGACAATTTTGTGCAATGGATAAATAAACAGGTGTAAAATCGGCGCTACGCGAAACTAATTCTGATTATTCGCGTTAATAATGGCAACGGGGTTATGCAAGCTGAGTTCTGTACGATGCTTGCAGCACCTGTTGACCGGTAACGCAAAGTAAAAGGCGCTTGATCACACTGTCACCTCCCGTGGTTTCAGGTGCATTGAAAATGTGACCGACGTATAGAAAGCCCTCGTTCCGGGGAGATGTCAGATGTTGGACCATAGCGACATTTCTGACCCGGCCCACAGATAACCGAAGGAAAGCAGATGAAGAAAATAATGACAGTCACAGTGTTTACTGCAAGCTTTGCAGCCTTGGCGGCATGTTCGAACGACCCGCAGATCAATGCCGCAGTAGGCGGGCTGACGGGTGCGGCAGTGGGCACGCAGATCGGCTCTGGCTCGGGGCGGACTGCGGCCATTCTGGGGGGCGGTGCCATCGGTGCAGCCACTGGTGCCGCATTAACCCAGCCCAGCCACAGCAGATACTGACACTCTGCCTGCGCCGCACAGGGCGCGAGGATGAATCAGACGCCGCAACAACACTTTGTTGCGGCGTCTTTGTATTCAGATGACTGTGATCGGCAACCACGTAACAGGTTTGCGAAAGATGTCACTTCTTGGCCTTGCCTGACTGCGCAACGAGAAGCAATCCGCCTAATCCATCTCTGCCAGCATATCCCGCCCGCGCGCATCCTCGACCTCGATCACCCAAAGGTCCGGGTCGAACCCGCGCTGACGGGCAATCGCGGCGTCAACCTCCGACTCTGGCCCCTCGACCAGAACCTGCCAGATGCGTGTATTGCTTTCCAGATCAAAGCTGCGTGTATAGGCGCGCGCCGTGCCATTCATCAGCGCCAGTTTTACCAGCACCGCGCCTGCCGTATCGTCGCCGCGCGCTATGACATATGCGGGAATGCCAAGGGCTTGCAGCCGACGTAAATAGGCTGACACCCAGATGCCCGATGCCAGACGTGCGGTCATGTGTTGCCGTCGCGGAACTCCAGCCCCATTTCGGAATAGCGTTCTGCTTCTTCCAGCCAGTTTTCACGCACCTTGACTTGCAGGAACAAATGCACAGGGCGGCCAAGGAATTCCGCGATTTCGGCGCGTGCGGCCTGCGAGATGGATTTGATCGTCTCGCCCTTGTTGCCCAGCACGATCCCCTTATGGCCGTCACGCACAACATAGATCAACTGGTCAATGCGCACTGAGCCGTCCTTGCGTTCCTGCCAGTGTTCGGTTTCTACCGTAATCTGATAGGGCAGTTCTTCATGCAGTCGCAAAGTCAGTTTCTCTCGCGTCATCTCTGCCGCGATCATGCGCATGGGCAAATCTGCAATCTGGTCCTCGGGGTAAAGCCACGGCCCCTCTGGCAGGGCCTCGGCCAGCCAACCGCGCAAGGCATCGACGCCGTGCCCTTTCTCGGCAGAGATCATGAAAGTCTCGGTGAAAGGATAGGCCGCGTTCAACTTCTCTGACAATGCCAGCAGCACTTCGGCTTTCACGCGGTCGATCTTGTTGATGGCAAGGGCCACCTTGCGGCCTGCGCTGACCCGATCTTTCAGCGCATCAATGATGGCCTGTGTCCCCTCGGTCAGACCGCGATGCGCCTCGACCAGCAGCACGACAATATCGGCATCGGCAGCACCACCCCAAGCGGCGGCAACCATTGCGCGGTCAAGCCTGCGGCGCGGGCGAAACAGGCCGGGCGTATCGACAAACACAATCTGTGTCGCCCCTTCGATGGCAACGCCGCGAATACGGGTGCGAGTGGTCTGCACTTTGTGGGTGACGATACTGACCTTGGCGCCAACCATGCGGTTGGTCAGGGTGGATTTACCCGCATTGGGTTCGCCGATCAGGGCAACGAAGCCTGCACGCGTGGGGGTGTCTGTCATGTCTCGGCCTCCAGCCTTTCAAGTAGCGCACGCGCGGCCATCTGTTCGGCCTGCCGTTTTGATTTCGCGACGGCCTGCGCGGCCTCGCCGCTGTCCAGTTGCGCCCGAATGGTAAATTCCGGCGCATGATCAGGGCCAGTGCGCGCCACCTCATGATATGTCGGGGGCGTTTGCCCGCGTGCCTGCGCCCATTCCTGCAACATCGTCTTGGCGTCACGCGCATCCGAATCGACAGCGGCCAACCGCGCGGACCAGTGGCGCAACACGACCGTGCGCGCAGCCTCGAAGCCCGCATCCAGATAGACCGCCGCGATCACCGCCTCGATCGCATCGGCCAGCACAGCGTCCTTGCGCCGCCCGCCCGACAGCATTTCAGAACGGCCGAGTTTCAGCGCATCGCCCAGATTGATGGCGCGTGCGATTTCGGCGCAGGCTTCTTTGCGCACCAACGCGTTGAAACGCGGGGCAAGTTGCCCTTCGGTTGCCCCTTTGTCAGCATGAAGCAAAGCCTCGGCCATGACCAGCCCAAGAACACGGTCACCCAGAAATTCCAGCCGCTGGTTGTCGGGGCGTGACGGCGAGGACATTGATGGATGCGTCAGCGCGCGCAGCAACAATTCTGGCCGCGCAAAGTCATGCCCAAGACGGGCCGCGAAGGCAGTCAGATCAGCAGAGAGCTTCACTGCAACCTCGTGAACAACCGATCACTGCGCCATGTCCAAACAAAGAAGAGCGAGCGCCCCTCGGCAGAGAAGACAACATGGCGCGCGCGTCCGATCAGGTTTTCGAACGGCACCATGCCAACCCCGCCCACCTGACGCGGCATCCGGCTGTCGAGTGAATTGTCGCGGTTATCACCGATAAAGAAGAAATGCCCCTCTGGCACCGTGAAGACCGGGGTGTTATCGCCCGGTGCGCCATCCGAGATGTTGAGCACCGGATAGCTGACGCCATTGGGCAATGTCTCGATCATGCGGGATTTGCGGCACTCACCGCCCTGCCCCACTGGCGCGTTTTCACACCGTGGAAACTGCCCCGCGCTGCCCTGACGCTCATAGACTTCGACAAAATCGCCCGCAGGTTCCTGCGGAACGGCTTCGTCATTCAGCCACAACTGCCCGTCACGCATCTGGACCCGGTCACCCGGCACACCGATCAGGCGCTTGATGTAGTCAGCACCAGTGCCGGGGTGGCGAAATACAACGATGTCGCCGCGTTCGGGTTCAGACGCGAAGATCCGCCCGCTGAAGGGGCAAAAACCAAAAGGACAGGAATAACGCGAATAGCCATAGGCCATCTTGTTTACAAACAGGAAATCCCCGATCAGCAGGGCTTCCTTCATCGACCCTGACGGGATCCAGAAAGGTTGAAAGAACAACGTGCGGAACAGGCCTGCAATCAAGAGCGCATAGATAATCGTCTTGATATTTTCCCAAAGCCCGTCTTTCTTGCCATCAATCGTTGTCATGCGTCCTGATCCATTTCGACTGCGTGTCGCGGGCTTCATGGGGGGGGCTGCACGCGGAGTCAAGCTAGACCGCAAGACGCGCGCAACCGTGATCGTGTAAAAATGGGGTTTTCAAGTACTGCACGCCTGCCTATAACTGCGCGCATGAGTGCTGGAACTGAAATATCCTGCCTGCGCCGCGCGCTGCCTTCAAGTGGTCTGCTTC
>SLAT01000001.1 GCA_007126715.1 Roseinatronobacter sp. | reverse complement strand
AGGAATTCTTCCATCACATTGGCCAGAACACGGCCCTGAATATCGGTCGAACCGCCCGGATTAAAGCCGATCACCATGGTCAGCGGGCGTGTAGGCCAATCAGCGGCATAGGCCATAGGGGCCGTCATCATGGTTGCGCCCAGAACGGCTGCAAATGTCTTTTTCATGTTACTCTCTCCTGTTTTATGTGTCTTCAATTGGCCATCAGACCTTCATTCGCGGCACGAATTTCGCGGATGGTGGCCTCGGTCTCCTCTGCATCCATGAAGACGATGGGGTGCAAAGTGTTGTCGACCGTGACATCGACGAATGGCTCATGCTCTACCGCAAAGCGGGCGGCATCTTCAAACGCCTGCACGATTTCATCCGGGGTGCCGCCCGGCAAGAAGAATGACCGGAAGTCATCCATGGCATAGGGGTAGCCCAGTTCGACCAGCGTCGGCACATCCGGATAAAAGGGCGAACGTTCACGGGTCAGAAATGCCAGCACATTCATCTCGCCCGTTGGGGTGTATTGCGCATGTGTGCCACCAGAGAAGGCGAAATCAACCTCTCCGCCCAACAAAAGCGGGGCCATGCCGCCACCGCCATCCGTGGGCACAATGGCCAGATCAATGCCTTCCTGATCTGCAATCAACTGCATGATGGCCTGATCCATCGGCAATTGTTGCGCATAGGTCATGGGGTTCTCTTGGCCATAGGCAACAAGTTCCTCGAAGTTTTGATAGGGCGCATCCCCGCGCGAGACGACACCAAACTGCCCCCCGACCAGTGTGCCCGCATAGCGGAAATCATCAATGTCATATTCCGTTTCGGTCACGATGGGCGAAAAGGTCAGGCCAAGCATGACGCCAAACATGAAGGTATGGCCGTCTGGCTCTGCATTCAAAAAC
Source organism: Roseinatronobacter sp. (assembly GCA_007126715.1). Classification (GTDB taxonomy): domain Bacteria; phylum Pseudomonadota; class Alphaproteobacteria; order Rhodobacterales; family Rhodobacteraceae; genus Roseinatronobacter. Next base: position 3,877 of record SLAT01000001.1, on the reverse strand, counting down.
CGCGTCAGCGCCACGGCGCCACCACCGCCAGGTTGGTTGACCACATTGACGGGCTGGCCAAAATGCTCTTCCAGAGTGCGCGCCAATACGCGGCCCTGAATATCGGTCGAGCCGCCAGCAGCAAAGCCGATCACCATGGTCATCGGGCGTTCGGGCTGCCAGCTATCGGCCAGCGCCATCGGGGTACTTAGCATGGTTGCGCCCATAATTGCGGCGAGTGTCTTTTTCATGAATATCTCCTTCCACAAGTAATTTTGGGCCATAGCGCGTGGCTGACCGTCTTGAACGCTACTCTGACGTCGGCGCACCGGCCGCGGCCTTGTCTGTGCGGAACGTGCGGATGATAAGGGTTATCAGCGCAATTGCCGTACAGGCGATGAAGAACATCGCGATGGGGCGGTTCAGCAGAATCTCCCAATTCCCGCGCGAAAGTATGATGCTCTGGCGCAGGTTCAGTTCCAGCATCGGGGTGATGATGAAGGCCACAAGGAAAGTGACAAAGCTGTAATCATATTTTTTCATCAGATAGCCAAGCAGGGCAAACCCCATCAGGATGACCAGACCAAAAGTGCCATAGCCTTGCAGCATCATTCCAGCCAGACAGAAGAAGATCACGATGGGAATGACCACATGCGGCGGCACGCGGGTGATCTGGGCAAAGAACATCAACCCGTACCAGCCCAACACCAACATGATGACCGAAGCCAGGATCATGCCTGCAAAGATTGAATACAGCAATTCGGGATTGTCGCGCAGCAGAAGCGGGCCGACCGTTATGCCGTGAATGGCAAAAGCCCCGATCAACAGCGCAGCGGACACATTGCCCGGAATACCCAGCCCGAATAGCGGGATCAGCGCGGCAGGGATCACGGCATTATCGGCGGATTCAGCCGCTGCGATGCCCTTTGGGTTGCCCTTTCCAAAGCTCTCAGGGTCTTTTGCGGCTTTGACTGTCATGCCGTAGGACATGAAAGACCCCACTGATGGCCCCAGCCCCGGAAGCGCCCCGACGAATGTCCCGACCCCTGTGCCACGCAGGATCGTGGGCAGGATATTCTTGAAAATCGGCCAGGTGATCCGGTCAGTGCTGTCTTTTTGCAGCGCGACAGACATGTTTTCGCGATCATACCGAAGCTTTTCGGATTGCACGAACATTTCCGACAGTGCCAAGGTGCCGATAGCCACCGCGATCAGCGGCATTCCATCCATCAACTCGGTATAGCCGAATGTGAGGCGCGGGAGGCCGGTCTGGTTATCAAGGCCAATCGTTCCAAGGAATATTCCCAAGCCCCCGGCGGCCAGCCCCTTGAAGACATTCCCGCTGGACAGCCCCGCGATAAACACCAGCGCGAAAGCCAGAATGGCGGCCATTTCATAAGGGCCGAACAACAAGGCGACGCGGGCAAAAGGGATGGCGACGAAGATCAGAATGATCGTTGCCAGAATATCACCCAAGACCGAAGCGATCAGACCAACCTGAAGGGCAGTCTTGGGCTTGCCCTGTTTCGCCATCGGATACCCATCGAGCGAGGTCGCCGCAGAAGAGGCTTCCCCCGGAGCGTTCAACAAAATCGCAGAGACTGCGCTGCCGGCAGCGGTGCCCTTGGACAGCCCGATCAGGAACGATATGGCAATAAAGGGCGACATGTAGAAGGTCATCGGAATGGCAATGGAAATTGCCACGGATCGAGACAGGCCGGGAATGACGCCCACAATATAGCCTAGCAGCACCCCGCCCCCGATGCCAATGAAAGAGGCTAGGGTAAGCGCCTCGGCGGCAGCAGCACCAACTGCAGAAAAATCCATGTGCTACACCACCCCTACGCGCATCAGATAAACCGACAGGATATACAAAAGCACCACCGGGACGACGGAACAGCCAAGGATCATCCACCAGCGCCGTTCACCGAGAAGGATCAGCATGCCGCCAATCAGGAAAGCGCCGAACCACGTGATCTTGATGAAGGACATGAACCAGATCGCGACCGCGACATAGGCAAACGGCCATGCCGCCCATGCAACAGCCCCCCAATGCAGGTCCGCTGTCAGTGGGGAAATGCGCTCGCGCAGCATCTGCGCAAGACCCTTGGCGGCGACAATGCCGCCGCAAACAACCAACAACCAAGCACCTATACTGGGCACCAGCCCCGGCGGCATACGCGCAAACGGGTTCGTCCCGGCGTAATTTGGAATCATCCACAGCATAGCCAATAGCCCGAAACCGGCCACAACCAAGCCGGACCAGAAATCTGATCTAGGCATAAGCACCATCCCTGTCATTCGCGACTTTTCGGCGTCGCTTTTAAGGTAGGCTTGCATATTTGTCGCGGCGCGCGCAACCCCTTTGTCGACAGAGAGACGGGTTTGCTCAGCAGATGCGCAACAATCATCTCAGGTTGCACACCGACTGGCCGTTCTGGCCGGTGACGCGCTATCAGGACAAATAGACGAGCCGCAATTGTCAGATATGTCAATTTATCAACAGGCGAAACAGAATGCCCAGCGCCAAGGCGTCGCCATCGGTCATGCACTTCAAAGGCCCGGCTTTTGTCCTTGGGCATGGCTTGGCCCCGGAAATGATGGGGCGGTTCCTGAAGATCGCGGCCCTTTGTCCCTTCTGATGCTCGCACGGCACTGTGACACGCTTATCCTTCCTTTCGTCATTCGCACGGTGCCTGATCCAGATCAGGGCGTCACAGGGTCAGCGGTGATAAACACCAATGCAGGAGCTTGCCAGCCTGTCTGAACCTTCGGACTATTCCTGCGCTTGCAGATGGATATGGCTGATTCAGGTCGTTCGAAGCGAATTGGCTCCGCCTCGCAAGGCGAAGGTATCTTGTCCAAGGATGTCGACAGGCGGCTACCCATGGTTCGACCCGACCATTCAATGTCAGGGCCGAACACTGGACAGCGCGGCGGATGGGTGGGCTGAAGTGCGGCCCGACTTGATCGGGGCTATTGCAGATACCCCTGCCGAAGAGACCGCAGCCGGGGCAATGGCAGCGCGGTAGCGTGGACACCGCGAGGATCAAAGCTGGCCTAACCTGTGTAAGTCCAGTCTGATCCCGCGCGCTGTAATATGCCACCAAAGCGTGCCGTCAGGGAGCAGCGATATGTCAGGCGCCGAAAATCCCGCTCCAGAAACCGGGTTCCGGTTTCCGTCTGCCTTCAGCATCCTTTTCGGGCTGATCGTCCTTGTCGCCGTCCTAACCTGGATCATTCCGGCGGGGAAATATGAGCGCATACCGTCCGAGGCGCTTGGCAAGGATGTTCCCGTAGCAGGCAGCTACGCCCCGACCGAAGCCAATCCGCAAGGGTTTTTCGATGTGATCCTCGCCCCGATAGCTGGGTTTTATGATCCGCTGGAATACACCGCCAATGCCATTGACGTATCGCTATTCGTCTTGATCATTGGCGGTTTCATCGGCGTGGTCACAGCGACCGGTGCGATTGACACGGGCATAGCCCGCGCCATGGTCCGTCTTAAGGGGCGCGAAAACTGGATGATCCCGTTCCTGATGGCGCTATTCGCACTGGGTGGCAGCACCTATGGCATGGCGGAAGAAACGCTGGCCTTCTACGTCCTGCTGATCCCGGTGATGATCGCGGCAAAGTATGACGCCCTTACGGCGGTCGCTGTCATCTTGCTGGGCGCGGGGGTGGGTGTTCTTGGGTCAACAGTCAATGCGTTTTCTACCGTCATCGCATCCGACGCTGCGGGGGTCAGCTTTGCTGATGGCATGATCCTGCGGATCGTGATCCTGCTGGTTGCATGGGTCGTCACCGTGGCTTTTGTCATGCGCTACGCAGCGCGCGTTCGTGCCGATCCTGCGAAATCGCTGGTCTATGACAAAAAGGCATCGAACGAGGCGCATTT
>SLAT01000295.1 GCA_007126715.1 Roseinatronobacter sp. | reverse complement strand
GCGCTATAGGAAGTGGCTTGCCCATCTCAGACCCCCATATCTGCTATGCAGTAAGGGAATCACAGATTAACCCTCTTGGGAAGCCTGAATCGGAATCGCCGCAACACGCTCTAGGGGCTTGGTACAGGCGACAGGGCAGCGATAACAAATCCTTGAGTCCCCGGCGCATTGGCCTATGCTGCGCCGCAGCCACAAGGTGCCTTCAATGCCCAAATACCTGACCCTGACAGATTACGCCCAGATCACCGGATCGGCGCCCATCAAGCGCCAGACTCATGGCTGGCGGGCCAAATGCCTGCAACGCCTTGTGCGGCTGGACATGCCGGTCCCGCAGACCATTGCGCTGTCATTTGCCGTGGTGCGCGAGATCGCAACCGGGGCGCAGATGAACTTGCGGCATCTGTTGGGGCATTTTCCCAAAGGGCAACTTCTCTCCGTGCGTCCAAGTGCCGAGCATCCGCAATGGGGCGGGCCTGCGGCGATTCTGAATATCGGCATGAATGACGAGAAACACGCCGAAATTGCCGCCGCTTACGGCGAGCCTGTGGCAACTGCGCTGTATTTGCGTTTCGTGCAATCCTATGCCGCCCATGTCGCTCATCTCGACCCTGATATGTTCGACGCGACAGAGCCGTGCTTGCCCGCGCTTCAGGCCGCCTTGCGCGACTATGAGGCGGAAACCGAAGAGCCCTTTCCCCAGTCGCCCGCGCAGCAACTGGCGGATGTGCTGCGCTCTATGGCGCGCGCTTGGGAAGGGACATCGGCGCGGTTGCTGCGTCAGGCCAAGGGCGCACCGTTGGATGCGGGTCTTGGGCTGGTGGTGCAGGCAATGGCGGGTGGCATTGGCGCCGGCGAGAGCGGCGCAGGGTTGATCCGGTTTATCGATGCTGAAACGGGTATGCCGCAGGTGACGGGGCGGTTCAAGTCGCGCGGCGTGCACGGGCAGGAAGCGATGAAAAACGGCGCAGATGTGCTGTATCTGACCCGCGACAAGCGCGGTCCATCGCTGGAAGAGCGCTGCCCGGAAGCCTTTGCAGAGCTTTTGCGCCACGGCGAATTTGCCCGTCGCCGTTTGCGCGAAGAGATGGAGATCGAATTCACGCTCGATGATGGCAATCTGTGGGTGCTGGATGCGGTAACGGTGCAACGGTCATCCCGCGCGTCCGTTCGGGTGGCGGTCGATCTGGCGAATGATGGGATCATCGAGCGCGACGAGGCGCTTATGCGTATCCAGCCCAAGGCGCTGAGCGACCTTTTGCACCGTCAGGTGGATGCGCGGACGAAAACGGAATTGTTCGTGCGCGGTATTGCGGCCAGTCCGGGTGCGGCCATCGGGCGGGTGGTCTTTTCGTCGACGGCAGCCCAAGCCTGTGCATCGCGTGATGAACCGTGCATTCTCGTGCGCCGCGAAACAACGCCAGAGGATATCCGTGGCATGCATTCGGCGCAGGCCGTGCTGACGGAACGGGGCGGTATGACAAGCCATGCTGCCGTTATTGGCCGTGGTTTGGGTGTGCCCTGTGTCGTCGGCGCCTCTGGTATGCAGATTGACGAGCGGCGCAAGACGGTCCATGCGGCCGGGCGCACCTTGTCCGAAGGCGATATGCTGACGGTTGATGGCACCAATGGTGTCGTCTTGATCGGCGAGGTGCCCTTGCTGGAGCCTGCGCTGGATGACCGTTTTACCACTTTGCTGGACTGGGCAGATGCACGGTGTGACATTGGTATTCGTGCCAATGCGGACACGCCCGCCGATGCGCGTATTGCGCGCGGGTTCAAGGCGCAGGGGATTGGCCTGTGCCGCACTGAACACATGTTCTTCGAGGATGACCGCCTGACGCTGATGCGCGAGATGATCTTTGCGGATACATCCGAGGACCGAAAGGATTCGCTAGAGCGGTTGTTGCCGATGCAGCGCGCTGATTTCATTGATCTGTTCGAGATCATGCAGGGCCAGCCGGTATGCATTCGTCTGTTTGACCCGCCCTTGCACGAGTTCCTGCCGCATTCCAGAGAGGGGATGCGCTTTCTGGCTGATGCGCTGGACAAACCGCTATCCGAGATAACCCGCCGCGCCGAGGCGCTGTCAGAATTCAATCCGATGCTGGGCATGCGCGGTGTGCGGCTTGGGGTGACCATTCCTGAAATCTACGAGATGCAGGCGCGCGCGATTTTCGAGGCAACGGTAGAGGTCTCTCGCCGCGCCACACCCATTGCACCTGAGATCATGATCCCGTTGGTGTCGGCCATGCGCGAGGTTGAGTTGATTAAATCGCGTATTGACGCCGTTGCAGCAACGGTTCGGTCGCGTATGGGGGTGGATTTCGATTACCGGATCGGGGTCATGGTCGAAACTCCGCGTGCGGCGCTTCGGGCGGGTGATATCGCTCTGCATGCCTCGTTCCTGTCCTTTGGCACCAATGACCTGACGCAGATGACCTATGGCTTGTCGCGTGACGATGCCGGACGCTTCATGTCCGATTATGTGCAACAAGGTGTTTTCCCCGAAGACCCGTTCCACACGCTTGATCTCGATGGTGTGGGTGAGTTGTTGCAACTGGGTGCCGCGCGTGGGCGAAAGGCGCGTGAAGACCTGACATTGTCGATCTGTGGAGAGCATGGCGGCAATCCTGAATCGATTCGCTTTTGCAGGGAACTTGGATTTGACTATGTATCTTGTTCTCCGTTTCGTGTTCCTGTCGCACGTTTGGCTGCAGCTCAACTTGTCATCGAAGAACTTGGTTGAGTATTGAAACCAAACGATTTTCTTAAGTCGTCGGCAAAAACAAGCCAACGCGACATCCAGCGCGCGCGCCCCATGATGGACCTTTTGAGCATTTTGAGCTAATGGTGCTCGCGGAAATGTGACAAGAGAAGTTAGGAGCAGGCGCAAAAATAGTCGCCGTGCTTGTTTGTATGATGAGATTTAAATCAACTGCAGTGCAAGGGCAGAATGCCCGCGACATGGATATTGCATGTCCTAGAGTCGCGACTCTGGCTGCCCGTTTCAACGCGACACATGGTCGAGTGGCATTGTTTTCGGCCTGCGTTATGGGGGTTCTGTTAGCCCCCCTTAGTGTCGGATCTCTTGCGCAGAACGCGACTATAAGTGCAGATATGCAATCCAAGTTGGTGCTCGCATCTGTCCAGCATTCCAACCCCATCGCGCGTAACTCGGTGATGACAGATGTTACGACCCCGCAAAGCCCCAATGTGGTGCAAGCTGCCTTGACGTCACGGGTGGCACGCCCGGAACCTGCGCCCCGGCGTCCAGACGGATTGCCAAAGGCCAAGGAAAAAACCCCCGATTCATCTGCTGTAGCAGCCGCGCTGTTGAATTCGCCACGCCCAAGACCCCGCGATGAGGCGGCCTTTGCCGTGCTTTCATTGCTGGATGTTCGGGTTTCTACACAGGGTGCGGGAATCGTGGGCCCCAGGTTGGATCGGTTGCTTGCGCCACTTTCGTCGGCGCGGCCCATGGTGCGCCCGGCCTCCATCGAGCGCCGAGTCGTGCAGTATAGCGATAGATGGCTGCGCAACCTTGATCTTCGCCCGCTGGATGACGAGAAAGCATGCCTTGCCACTGCAATCTACCATGAAGCGCGCGGAGAAAGCCTGCGTGGACAGTTCGCTGTGGCCGAGGTCATCTTGAACCGTGTCGACTCGCGCAAATTTCCGAATTCGATTTGTGGTGTTGTGTATCAGGGCGTTCGTGCAGGGCGCTATGGGGGATGCCAGTTCAGTTTTGCGTGTGACGGCAACTCTGAGGCCATGCCAAACCGTGGTTCGGCGTCTCGTGCGAAGCGGATCGCACAGGTCATGGTGGATGGCGGGCATCGAGGGCTGACGCAGGGCGCGCTGTATTTCCATACGACTGCGGTGAATCCGACATGGGCCAACCGCTTTACGCAAACAACACATATCGGTGCGCATCTATTTTATCGCGGCTGATGCTCCTCAACATGTCGTATCCCGGCACCGCAATGGCGCGATTGCGCGTTGTGTTGCGCGGTTCAGGCGATAAAAGGGGACAACCGCGCTGAGAGAGACTGCATGACCTCTGATATCCGTCTGGCCTTTGCCCATCCTGAAGCCCGCGCCGAGGCATCTGCACCGGCTGATCCGCGTGACCGGATCAGCGTGCGCGACCATGTCGTGCCTGTCGAGATTGGCGCCTTTCAGGCGGAGAGAGGGCATACCCAGCGCGTTCGCTTCAATGTCGTGGTCGAATTGCGTCCCCATCCAGCCCCGGTCGAGGATGATGTGGACCGGATCCTGTCTTATGACCGCATCACCGAGGCGATAGCCACTGAACTGGCCGCTGAACGCCTGAACCTGCTGGAAACGCTGGCCGAGCGTATCGCAGAGCGTGTCTTGCTGGAACCACAGGCGATGCGGGCCTTTGTGCGGGTGGAAAAGCTGGACCGTGGCCCCGGTGCGCTGGGCGTTGAGATTGTGCGCAACCGTGCAGCCCAGCCCCTGCGCGCGCTGGATACCAAGGGCGAAGAGACGGCAGTGCACCCTTTGGTCGTATATCTGGACAATGCTGCGATTGATGCGCAGGATCTGGGCGCAAGTCTTGATGCGCTATTGGCGCAGGGTTTGCCTGTAATCCTTTGTGTTGGGATGCCGCCCCAGTCTGTTGCTGCCACAGGACACCCGGCTGTACAGCGGCGGATCAATCTGCTTGCGATAGAGCAGAACGCATGGCGGCTGGCGGCAAAGGATTCGCGTTGCGTTGTCGTGTCCAGCCGCACCGAAATTGATTGGGCAATGAAGCAGGGACAGATGATCGTTTGGGCACCGTCAAAACTGATCCTCGATTCCACAGACAGCCCTGACGGCCCGGCAAAGGACGGCCTGGCCCTTGCGCTTTGGTTGGCAGAACATGTTGCTGCCGCGCAATTACTTATGCCCGAGGGGCTGCGCGCGCCCCCCGGCAGCCATGTGCCGCAGGCGTATTTGCCAAGCTGAGACTTGCGTGCCGTGCGCTCTTTGGGCAAAGAGCGGGCATGAGGTATCATTTGCCAATTTTGCGCCCCGCCGCCCTTGCTTCGTCTGAAATGCCTGCCTTGCGTGGGCAACACGGCTTGCGCATTGCCGCCATCGCGGAAATCACGCGCAATGGCGGCAGGGTCGAACGCGGCTATGACGCTGTGCAGGACATCGCGCTTGTGACACAGCTTCCAAGTCTGTGTGGTCTTAGCCTTGCGCAGCCAAAGATCATGGGTATCGTGAATGTAACGCCCGACAGTTTTTCGGATGGTGGAAAATTCCACAGCTTTGACACCGCATGTGCACAGGCCCGTCGTCTGGTCGAAGATGGGGCCGATATTCTTGATATCGGCGGAGAGTCGACGCGCCCCGGCGCCCAAGAGGTTCCCATAGAGGAAGAGATCGCGCGCACCGCGCCACTGATCCGGGCATTGCGCGAAGACGGGCTGCATGTCCCCATTTCAATAGATACGCGCAAGGCCCCTGTCGCGGCGGCTGCACTGGATGCTGGCGCTGATCTTGTGAATGATGTTTCAGCCCTGACATGGGATCGTGACATGGGGCGCGTCGTGGCTGAAGCGGGGGTTCCACTATGCCTGATGCATGCCCAAGGCACCCCCCAGACCATGCAAAATAACCCTGAATACAATGATGTAAGGCTTGATGTGTACGACTGGCTGGAACAGGCTATCCGCCGCGCCGAAGCATCAGGGGTGGACCCTGCGCGGGTCATCGTTGATCCGGGCATCGGCTTTGGCAAGACGCTTGAGCATAATCTTGCATTGCTGCAATCATTGGCGCTGCTTCACCAGACAGGGTGTGCTATTCTTTTAGGTGCGTCGCGCAAGCGGTTTATTGGCACGCTCAGCGGGATTGAGGCTGCTTCCGAGAGAGTAGCGGGTTCGGTCGCTGTGGCGATTTTTGGTGCAGGGCAGGGTGCCCAGATATTGAGGGTTCACGACGTGGCAGAGACAAGGCAGGCGTTGTCAGTGTGGCAGGCGCTCAATAACAAGATAGATGAGGTGCAGTAATGACACGCAAGTTATTTGGCACGGACGGGGTCCGTGGAACGGCCAACAGCTTTCCAATGACTGCCGAGATGGCGTTGAAGCTGGGTGCTGCTGCGGGCCGTCATTTCCGGCGCGATGGCTCGAACGGGCACCGTGTGGTGATCGGCAAGGATACCCGCCTGTCCGGCTATATGATCGAGACTGCGCTGGTAGCGGGTCTGACCTCGACTGGGATGAATGTGCTGCTTCTGGGGCCGGTGCCGACCCCTGCGGTGGGGTATCTGACACGGTCTATGCGGGCTGATCTTGGCATCATGATTTCCGCCAGTCACAACGCCCATCAGGATAATGGGATCAAGTTCTTTGGTCCTGACGGGTTCAAACTGTCGGATGCGGATGAAGAAGCCATCGAAAAGATCACCGAGGGCGATATCACTCCTGCACAGCCCGCCAATATCGGACGCGCCAAGCGCATTGACGATGCAGGCGGGCGCTATGTCGAATATGCCAAGACCACGCTGATGCGGGGCACCCAATTGAACGGGCTGCGTATTGTACTGGATTGCGCGAATGGCGCAGCCCACCGCGTAGCCCCCCAACTGCTATGGGAATTGGGCGCGGATGTGATCCCGATTGGCACCAGCCCGAACGGGTTGAACATCAATCTTGAATGCGGCTCGACCCATCCGCGCACCTGTGCGGCCAAGGTTCTGGAAACAGGTGCCGATCTGGGCATCACGCTGGACGGCGATGCAGACCGCGTGATCCTGATAGATGAACGCGGACAGATCGCGGATGGCGACCAGATCATGGCGTTATTCGCCCGCCGCTGGGCCGAGGCGGGCCGTTTGCAGGACGGTGTGCTTGTCGCCACTGTGATGTCCAATCTGGGGTTGGAGAATTTCCTGCATGGGCACGGTCTGCGCATGGAGCGCACGGCGGTCGGGGACCGTCATGTGGTCGAGCGGATGCGTCAGGGCGGCTGGAACCTTGGCGGCGAACAGTCCGGTCACATCGTGATGACCGATTACGCCACCACCGGCGATGGTATGATTGCGGCCCTGCAATTTCTATCGGCAATGGTCGAGACAGACAGGCCCGCATCCATGCTGGCCCGCAGTTTCGAACCAGTGCCGCAAATGCTGAAAAACCTGCGCTATGCGCCGGGAGTGGACCTGCTGTCGAAGGTCGAAGTGCAGGCCGCGATCGAAGATGCAAAGTCGCGCCTGAACGGGCGCGGGCGTTTGCTGATCCGTAAATCCGGCACGGAACCTCTGGTCCGTGTCATGGCGGAATGTGACGATGAAAGCCTGCTGAACGATGTAGTGAATGGCATCATCGCCGAAATGGAAGCTGTCGCCTGACGGTTGGCGGGACAAGGCTTTCCCTGTCCCGCGTGACTTCGTACTTAGTGGGTGGCTTTTTCAGGCCCGGACCCGTTCGCCTGCGCACCATTGGCCGCTTTCTGAGACGCCTCGCCCACCAGATCCCGCGGCAGGATCAGGTTCAGCACGATTGCGATGGCGGCGGCAGGCAGAATGCCTGATGTCAGCAGCACGCGCGGTGTGTCAGACAGATGTTGCAGGGCTGTCGGTTCCAGTTGCAGGCCCAGCCCCAGCGACAGGGCAATCGCAAAAATCACCATGTTGCGCCGGTTCCAGAGCACATCGGACAGCATCGAGATGCCCGCCGCGACCACCATACCAAACATCACGATCACACCGCCCCCCAGAACCTCGATCGGGATGGTGGAGATGACCGCGCCCACTTTGGGGAACAGGCCCGCAACGATTAGAAAGATGGCGCCAATGGTCACGACATGGCGGCTCATCACTCCGGTCATTGCAATCAACCCGACATTCTGGCTGAAGCTGGTATTGGGCAGCGCGCCGAACAGACCCGACACGGCTGTACCAATCCCGTCGGCATAGGTTGCGCCCTCGATCTCGCGCTCGGTAGCTTCGCGCCCGGCACCGCCCTTGGTAATACCCGAGACATCGCCCACGGTTTCAACCGCCGAGACAAAAGCCATTGCGCAAAAACCGATGATCGCAGCAGCAGTGAATTCCAGCCCGAAATGCAGCGGGTTGGGCAAGGCGAAGGGGGCGGCCCTGCCAATGGCGTCAAAACTGACCATGCCAAGGGCATAGGCCACAATATACCCTGCCGTCAGACCAAGAAGCACCGCCGAGACTGACAGCATCCCACGCGCAAAGAATTTCAGCCCAAGCGTGACAAAGATCACCACCAGCGCGACTGACCAGCTTTGCAGATTGCCAAACTGGTCTGTGCCCATCGCCGGGACCCCGCCCGCCGCATATTGCACGCCCACCCGCACCAGTGCGAGGCCGATCATGGTCACGACAAGCCCTGTCACCAGCGGCGGCAGGGCAAAGCGGATGCGTCCAATGACGGTACCAAGTGCGGCGTGAAACAGCCCGCCGACCAAGATGCCGCCCATGACTGCGGCCATCGCATCGACCCCCTTGCCTGCAACCAGCGGGATCATGATGGGGATGAAGGCAAAGGATGTGCCCTGCACGATGGGCAGGCCAGCACCGACAGGGCCAAAGGTGATCGTTTGCAACAGCGTTGCGACCCCTGCAAAAAACATCGACATTTGCAGCATATAGATCAGGTTCGGAAAATCGGGTGAGCCTGAACCAAAGCCAAACCCCGCCGCGCCCGCGACGATAATGGCAGGCGTCACATTCGAGACGAACATCGCCAGAACATGCTGCACGCCCAATGGGATCGCTTTGTAGAGGGGTGGTGTATAGTTTGGATCGCGCAACTGCGCGGGGGTACCCAAAGTGGAGTCTGCCATTCTCTCGTTCCTCTCGATAGACAGCAGAAAGCTGTCGCCCGAGGGCGAGCTTTTCAGCTGTGTGTCCTGCGGGGGCCGCCCTCCTCCTCAGCGCGGCCCCTGCACCTTCCATGGGGTATCAAACCAGTATTCCTGCAAGTTCGGTGTCGTGCCGATCCGGTCGATCACGGCGAAGCGTCCGGGGCTGGCAAGCGGTGTCAAAACGCCATGCCAGATATTGCGATGAAAATTCAGCGCCTGTGCCCCGTTTGTGATGAAGGCAAGGGGGGTGCCGGGCTGCGCGCCTAAATCTTCGGCGACAATGACCAGAAAGGGCTGCTCATGCATCGGAATAAAAGCCTGAGAGCCTTCGGGGTGACGCTCGACCATTTCGAGCAGGTAGGGCAGGCTGCGGGGCTGCGCGTCGAAAATCGAGATGCCCGCACGGCCGTCAGGCCCGAATTCAAGCTGGGCACGGTCATTGAAACGCCCGCAAAGCCCTTGATTGATCAACTTGTCGGGCGCGCCCGCAACTTCCAGCACATCGCCGAACGGCGCGAACGCATCGGCGGTCAGGGGGCTGGCGGTCAGGGTCTGCATCACGTCTGGCTCCGGTGTTTGTGGCGGCGTGGGATTGAGTATTTTCAGCAAGAAAATGCGATCAGGGCAGGATTTCCTTCAGCCGCAATTCGGCAATGCGTTCGACCTGTCGGCATGCCGTGGCGAATTCGGTCTCTGTGTCATTGGCAAGGCGGGTCTGAAAAGCGCTGAGGATCGTGGCCTTGGTGTTGTCACGTACGGCGATGATGAAAGGGAAGCCGTGCTTGTCGACATAGGCTGTGTTCAGGCCCTGAAAGTGGGCGCGTTCGTCATCGGTAAGCGCGTCCAGCCCCGCGCTGGCCTGTTCCTGTGTCGATTCGGCGGTCAGGCGTTTTGCGATGGCAAGTTTTCCGGCCAAGTCAGGATGGGCGCGCAAGACGGCCATACGGTCATCGCGCGGCGCCGAACGGAAAACCCGTGCCAGTGCATTGGCAAGTCCGATGGCACTGTCATGCGCTGGTCCAAGCTCCAGATCATGGGCGCGTTCTGCGACCCATTCGGAATGTTCATAAATGCCGCCGAAACGGGACATGAAATCTGGCTTGTCCATCTGGCTGGGGCGGGTGAGGCGCTGATGTGGATACGTCTTGGCCCAGTGCTGCGCGATGTCGATGCGACGCGCAAACCAGACCCCTTCATGCGCCTGCGCATGATCGAGAAAGCGCATCAACCCCGCAATTTTGCCCGGACGCCCGATCAGGCGACAATGCAGCCCGATGGAGAGCATCTTGGGCGCGCCAGCCTCGCCTTCGGCATAAAGAACATCGAAAGCATCCTTGAGATAGCTTTCAAAATCCGCCCCGGTGACCCAACCGGGGGATGTGGCGAAACGCATATCGTTTGCTTCCAGGGTGTAGGGCAGGATCAACTGGTCACGCGGCCCGAATTCCATCCAATGCGGCAGGTCATCATCATATGTATCTGAAATCCAGTCGAATTGCCCTGTTTCGGCGGCCAGCCGAACGGTGTTGATTGACGCGCGCCCTGTATACCAGCCACGCGGGCGCGCGCCCACAACCTCTGTGTGCAGGCGGATCGTCTCTGCAATTGCGGCGCGCTCTTCTGCCTCGGGCATGTCGCGATGCTCGACCCATTTCAGCCCGTGGCTGGCAATCTCCCACTCGGCCTCTTTCATTGCGGCGACCTGTGCGGGATTGCGGGCCAGTGCGGTTGCCACGCCGTAAATCGTAACCGGCAGGTTGCGCGCTGTGAACAGCCGGTGCAGCCGCCAGAAGCCTGCCCGCGCGCCATAATCATAGATCGATTCCATGTTCCAGTGGCGCTGGCCGGGCCAGGGCGCGGCACCCGGAATGTCAGACAGAAACCCCTCGGAGGCCGCGTCGCCATGCAACAGGCAATTCTCGCCGCCCTCTTCATAATTCAGCACCAACGAGATGGCGAGCTTTGCGCCATTGGGCCAGGCGGCATTGGGTGGCGTTGCACCATAACCAGTCAGATTGCGAGGGTAGCGTTTCACAAGGGCCTCCGGGTTGTCGGGTTGATTATGTGATAAAGCAGAATAATCATTTCCGCTTTCTGTCAATTTTTGAAAGACCTCAAGTCAACTACAGGTGCAATAGGCTGGCATGTCTTTGATTTGCGCTGCAAGATCAGGCGAACTGTATCTTGAAGGAGAGTGTCATGACAGGTTTCCTGACGACCCATGTTCTGGACACCGCCCGCGGCCTGCCTGCGGCGGGGCTGAAAATCACGCTGTATCGATTGACGGACAACCAGCGCGAGGAATTGGCGCAGCATGTGACCAATGCAGACGGACGCACGGACGTGCCGATCCTGCCTCAAGACAAGTTCGCCACAGGTCACTATGAATTGCTGTTCTGCGCTGGTGACTATCTGCGCGCGACGGGGCAGGCGGGGCCGGACCCTTTGTTTCTGGATGAAGTGCCGATTCGTTTTGGGATCAATGACCCTGACAGCCATTACCATGTGCCGCTTCTGCTCTCGCCCTTCGGCTTTTCAACCTATCGCGGAAGCTGAGCGAGCCGCGCCTCGGCCTCAGCCAGCGCGGATTTGATCCGGGCAGCGATGAAATCGGTGAAGATGGTCACCTTTGGGTCGCGCAAGCGCCTGTGCGGCGTCAGCGAGGCCAGTGTCACCGGCACAGGTGGCGTCGTTGTTGCGACAGGTATCAGTGTACCGGCAAGAAGATAGTCGACCACTTCGAAAACCGGCTTCATGATTATCCCGCGCCCTGCAAGTGCCCATGTTGTCAAAACATCCCCGTCATCGGATTCGAATGGCCCGGAAATCTTGAAGCGTTGTGGTCCATCCGGCGTCTGCAACCGCCACTGAAACTCTCGCGCGCCGGGAAAGCGCAGGTTCAGGCAATCATGACGATCACGCACCAAGGCTTCGCCGTGTTCGGGCAGGCCGCGCTGTTCGATATAGGCCGGTGCAGCACATAAAATGCGCGGACATTCTGCAATGACCCGCATTTTCAGCGCCGAATCCTCCAGCGGGCCAAGGTGAAAGGCAACATCCAGCCCCTCGGTGGTCACATCAATACTGCGATCCGACAGGCGCAGGCGCAATTCGATTTCAGGGTTTTCATCCTTGAACACCGGCACATGCGGGGCAATCAGGCGGCGCCCTATGCCCAAAGGTGCCGCAACGAACAACATGCCGCGCGGTTGGGCCGTGGCATGGGTCAGGGCACCCTCCGCCTCTGCCACTGCATCAAGGATCTTCAGGGCACCCTCGTAGAACAACTGCCCGTTCGAGGTGGGCTTGAGTGAGCGCGTGGTGCGGTTGAACAAGCGCACCCCAAGGTGCTTTTCCAACTCCGCAATCCGGGCCGATGCCACAGCGGGAGATGTGCGCTGATCGCGGGCTGCCGCTGACATGCTGCCCAATTCATGGACACGCACGAACATTCTGACATTGCTGAGATAGGCCATGATGATTTTCAGGATGAATTTGAAACTGCTGGGTGTTTTCATGGATTAACAGAAAGTGGCGCGCCGGTATAGGGTGATGCAACACACGCAGAACAAGGGTGAGCAAAATGTGGGAACTGGCTGTCTGGGGGGCATGGGCCGAATTCGCGGTACGCTGGTTGCATGTCATAACGGCTATTGCCTGGATCGGATCCAGTTTTTACTTCATTGCGCTCGATCTGGGACTGCGCAAATCGCCCGACCTGCCAAAAGGGGCGTATGGCGAAGAGTGGCAGGTGCATGGCGGCGGGTTTTATCACATCCAGAAATATCTGGTCGCACCAGACCGGCTGCCTGAGCATCTGATCTGGCACAAATGGCAAAGCTATGTCACCTGGCTCTCGGGTTTTGCCCTTTTGGCGCTGGTCTATTATGTTGGCGCAGAATTTTACCTGATCGACTCTGCTCGGCTGGATCTTGCAGTATGGCAGGCCATAGCAATCTCTGTCGCCTCGCTTGGCGTGGGTTGGGTCATCTATGACAGCCTGTGCAAGTCGCGCTTTGGCGAAGACAACACCCGCCTGATGATGCTCTTGTTCGTGCTGCTGGTCATCATGTCATGGGGATATACGCAAGTGTTCACCGGGCGTGCCGCATTGCTGCATCTGGGCGCGTTTACGGCCACGATCATGTCAGCGAATGTTTTCATGATCATCATCCCCAATCAGAAGGTTGTAGTCGCAGACCTGCGGGCTGGTCGCACCCCTGATGCAAAATATGGCAAGATCGCCAAGCAACGATCAACCCATAACAACTACCTGACCCTGCCTGTGATTTTCCTGATGCTGTCGAACCACTACCCTTTGGCTTTTGCATCAGAATTCAACTGGCTTATCGCAGGGCTGGTCTTTCTCATGGGGGTGACGATCCGGCACTTCTTCAACACCATGCATATGGGCGGGGGCTATAAATGGTGGACATGGGTTGCCACGACCGCGCTTTTTGTCGCCATCATTCTGCTCTCGACCTTGGGGCAGCCCCGCAGTGATGACGAAGATCTTGCAAGCCTGCCCCCGTCGGTCGCACGCTTTGCCGAGGATGCGCAGTTCGAAGACGTCTATTGGACTGTGGTCGGCCATTGTTCCATGTGCCACGCCGAAGAACCGCTCTGGCCCGGGCTTCACTGGGCCCCAAAAGGCGTGAAACTCGAAACCGAGGCACAGGTCGCGCGCGCGGCGCAGACGATCTATCTGCAATCGGGCATCAGCCATGCAATGCCTCCCGGAAGCACGGTCCTGATGGATGCCGCAGCCCGACAGGAGATTGCCGATTGGTATCGACGTGTCACGGGCTCATGACATTTTCTTGCTGGAAATACTCTGGGGGAGGTCCGCGAAGCGGGCCGGGGGCAACGCCCCCCAACACGTGAAAACTTGAAAGCCCCGCCTGCAAAGGCGGGGCTTTCGCTATCTGGTCACACGTGGCTTATCCAATTGCGGCGCGTTTTATCTCGTCATCAATGAATGGAACATATTGGGCGAAATTTTCTGCAAACATCGCCACCAGTTTTGCTGCCTGAAGATCATAGGCGGCAGGTTCTTCCCAGGTCCGGCGCGGGTCAAGCAGGATATCAGCCACACCTGGCACCGCTACGGGTACCTCGAAGCCAAAGTTCGGGTCACGGCGGAATTCCGCATTGCGCAAGGATCCATCAAGGGCCGCGCTCAATAGCGCACGTGTCGCTTTGATCGGCATACGAGAGCCGGTCCCATAAGCGCCACCAGTCCAGCCGGTATTGACCAGCCAGCACTCTGCGCCGAATTTGGCGATCTTCTCTTGCAGCAATTTGCCATAGACTTCAGGCCGGCGCGGCATGAAAGGGGCGCCGAAACACGTCGAGAACGTGGGCTGAGGCTCGGTCACACCCTGTTCTGTCCCTGCCACTTTCGAGGTAAAGCCAGACAGGAAATGATACATTGCCTGCGCCGGGGTCAGCCTTGCGATGGGGGGCAGCACGCCGAAAGCATCACATGTCAGCATGATGATATTCTTCGGCACCCCTCCCAGCGATGTTGCCGAGGCATTCGAGATCGCGTCCAGCGGATAGGCTACCCGTGTATTGGCTGTCAGGCTGTCATCGGTGAAGTCCAGTTCAAGCGTGTCAGGGTTGTAAACCATATTCTCCACGACACTGCCGAAACGGCTGGTGGTTGCATAGATTTCAGGCTCGGCCTCGGGGTCCAGATTGATGGTCTTTGCATAGCAGCCCCCTTCGAAATTGAAGATGCCTGTATCGGACCAGCCATGCTCGTCATCCCCGATCAAGGTGCGGGCGGGGTCTGCCGAGAGTGTGGTCTTTCCGGTCCCGGAGAGGCCGAAAAACACCGCTGTGTCAGCCTCGTCATTCAATCCGTGATTTGCCGAGCAATGCATCGGCATGATGCCTTTCTCTGGCAACAGGTAGTTCAGCAGCGTGAAGACCGATTTCTTGTTCTCGCCAGCATAGGCGGTATTGGCAATCAGGATCAGCTTGCGCGACAGGTTCAACGCTATCACGGTTTCCGAGCGGCAGCCGTGGCGTGCGGGATCAGCCTTGAAGCTGGGGCAGTTGATGATGGTAAATTCGGGGTCGAATGTTGCCAGTTCTTCGGCTGCTGGCCGGCGCAAAAGATGGCGTATGAACAAACCGTGCCAGGCCAGTTCGGTCACGACGCGGACATCCAGCCGGTGTTCGGGGTCTGCACCGCCATACAGGTCTTGTACAAAGACCTCCTGACCTTTCAGATGCTCCAGCATGTCGGCATGCAGGCAATCAAAGGCCTCAGGGGTCATGGGGGCGTTATTCTCCCACCAGATCTTGCTTTCGACATCGGCAGTGCGCACGACGAATTTATCTTTGGGGGATCGGCCAGTATGTGTGCCGGTCGAAGCGAGGAATGCACCGCCCAGACCCAGCCGTCCTTCACCGCGCTTCAGGGCTGCTTCGATCAAAGCTGGTTCCAGCAGGTTGTAATGTGCCTGCAAAACCCCATCAATGCCTTGATCTTCCAAGCGTTTCTTCGGGTTCACTCTTGGTGTAGTCATTTTTCACTGCTCCATGTGGCGCATGATCCGTGGTTCGCACCGGGTTACGGACGGACAAGTACAACACGCGTGACCGGTTAAGCCATGCGCCCCTCACCTGCCTATAACACCACGATTGTGGCAAAGCATAGGCTCCTTTGGCGCAGTTAGCGCAATCAGCCATGCGTTAGCGCAACATTCATAAATGCGTGAGACTGTGAGTGTTGCTATTTGGCACGACAAGCGCCGAATCATCCGTGGCCTTGGCAGTCAGATGTTGTTTTTTGTTGCTTCTTTAGGGGGTTTGCGGGATTGTATGGCAAAAATATGGCGAAAAATGCCTGAGTGAGCAGTAAAAAGGACAGTTACATGTCTAAAATAGCATTAGTTGATGACGATCGAAATATTTTGACATCTGTATCCATCTGCCTTGAGGCGGAAGGGTTCGAGGTCGAGACTTATAATGACGGGCAGGCCGCTTTCGACGCGTTCAGTCGCAAGATGCCTGATATGGCGGTTCTCGACATGAAGATGCCGCGCATGGACGGGATGGAGCTTTTGCAAAGGGTGCGGCAGAAATCGCAGATGCCCATTATCTTCCTGACTTCCAAGGATGATGAGATTGACGAGGTTCTGGGCCTTCGTATGGGCGCGGATGATTATGTGACAAAACCCTTTTCGCAGCGGTTGCTGGTGGAACGTATCCGCGCGCTTTTGCGGCGCAAGCAGGCCAATGAAGCCGGGCCTGACGCTACCGAAGAAGCAAAGATCATGGTGCGTGGTCAGTTGACGATGGACCCGCTTCGCCATCAAGTGAAGTGGAAAGGCGATGACGTGACGCTAACCGTCACAGAGTTCCTTTTACTTCAAGCGCTTGCGCAACGCCCCGGTGTCGTGAAGTCGCGTGATCAAT
>SLAT01000309.1 GCA_007126715.1 Roseinatronobacter sp. | reverse complement strand
TGCCAGAGGCTGTTCGCGCGCGCGTGGCCGATTTTGTCGCCGCGCATCATGTCGAGATGCCGTTCAAAAAGCGCAAGCGCCTGCCTGCGGACCCCAACGCCATGACCGCGCGCGCGCCACGTATCCTGCAGCCCGAAGACAAATGGGTTAACACCCCCCGCAAGAGGTAAGCCATGGCACAGCCCCCCGAAGATGACAGCTTTTTCAGCCGCTGGTCCAAGCGCAAGCGTGTCAATGCCCCAACCCCGGAGGCGCAGCCGCCTGAGCCCTCTAGCCCAGAGCCACCGCAAGAAGCTGCCGAATCGTTAAGCGATGAAGAGCTTGCCGCCTTGCCTTCGCTTGACCAGTTCACAATCGCGACAGATATCCGGCCCTTCTTGCAAAAGGGGGTGCCGCAGGCGCTTCGCAATGCGGCGCTTCGCAAGAAGTGGCTATTGACCCCCGCCATCCGCGACCATGCGGACCCGGCGGTTGACTATGCCTGGGACTGGAACACGCCGGGCGGGGTGCCCGGTGACGGATTGGCGCCAAGTGCGAAAAGGGCGGCTGAAATGCTGCGCGAATTGACCGCCCCTCGCTGCGATGCAGCATCCGCAGAGGGGCAAGCAGAACAGGCGAAATCACATGTAGAACCCGCATCTTCGCCACCGGATTCTGCGGCGCAGAAAGTGCCCGATGAAGCTGCAGGAAGCACTGAAAATCCGGCCCCGCCGACAGATGCGCAAGCCTCTGATGATGCCGATAATTCCTATGCAAATCAGTCAGATATAGACGATGCACCACCACGCAGACGGCATGGTGGCGCCCTGCCGGATTGATCTAAAGTTGTATACAAAACTCATCAAATATCTGGACAGTGTGATCCGCTGACGCTAGACTTCGCATACTGTTGTATATCGTTACAAACAGCGCGAACAGGATTTGAACGAAATGACCCAGAGCCAGCCTATGCGTAGGCCAGCCACCGCTACGGTTGATGTGGCGCGAAGCGAGCAGTATCGCTTCCTTTCACGTGTGTTAATCTGTGCGCCGGACAGGGCCTTGCTGGATGCCATTGCAAGCATCGAGGGGGATCAGACCCCTATGGGCGCTGCGTTCAACGCTCTTGCCGCTGCGGCTGCGGAAACAGACCCTCACGCAGTAGAGCGCGAATATTTCGAGGTGTTTGTGGGTGTCGGGCGCGGCGAGCTGCTGCCCTATGCCAGCTTCTACCTGACCGGATTTCTGAACGAACGCCCACTTGCCGAGTTGCGTGCTGACCTCGCCCGGATCGGGGTGGCGCGCGCCGAGGGGCGACACGAGCCCGAAGACCATATCGCGCTTTTGCTGGAAGTGATGGCCGATATGGCTGCCGGAAATATCGACATCGACATTGCCGGGCAGGGGGCCTTTTTCGGTCGCCATATCGCCCCTTGGGCCGGGCAGTTCTTTGACGACCTCGCAATCGCGCCGAGTGCGCGTTTCTATCGTCCGCTGGCCGAAATTGGCCGGCTGCTTACCGATATCGAGTCGCGGGCCTTCACGCTCGCTGCTTGATCAAACACACAAGACTTCAGCCGGGACGATTCAGCGCTTGCGTTGTTTGGTCCAGCCAGATGGGAGGGTTCCATGGCACAGGATAAGGGAAATCCGATCAGCCGCCGCGCCTTTTTTGGTGTCGCGGCAACGGGGGCGGCATCTGCTGCGGCACTGACCGCTGGCAGTGCGCGCCCCAGTTTCGCGCAACAGACAGGCAGCGAGCGCACACGTGCGCGCTATCAGGTGACTGAGCATGTCGAAACTTTCTACCGCACCAACCGCTACTATCCTCGGGGGGAAAACTGATGCTGGTCAAACGCAGAACCCGTGAGGCGGCATCAACCGGCCGCCTGTCGCAAATGGCCTCTGGGATGGCCGCAAAGCCGCTGGATCGCCGCAGCTTTCTGCGCGCCTCTGGTCTGACGGTCGGCGGTCTGGCCGCGCTTACGACCATTGGCGCAGGTATGACGCGCCGGGTCGAAGCCGCTGGCTTTACCGATATGAGCCAGCCGATTGAGGTTAAAAAGAACATGTGCACCCATTGCTCGGTGGGCTGCACGGTGCTTGCAGAAGTGCAAAATGGTGTCTGGGTCGGTCAGGAACCAGCCTATGGCAGCCCGATCAACCGTGGCACGCATTGCGCCAAGGGTGCATCAGTGCGCGAACTGGTTCATGGCGACCGGCGCATCAAATACCCGATGAAGAAAGTCGGCGGCGAATGGCAGCGTATTTCCTGGGATCAGGCAATAGATGAGATCGCCGAGAAGATGGGCGAGATCCGTTCGAATTCAGGCGCGGATTCGGTCTATCTGCTGGGATCGGCCAAATTCTCGAATGAGGGGGCCTATCTGTTCCGCAAATTTGCGGCCTTCTGGGGCACCAACAATGTCGACCATCAGGCGCGTATCTGCCACTCGACCACTGTGGCCGGTGTGGCGAACACATGGGGTTACGGCGCACAGACCAACAGCTATAACGACATCCGCAACGCGAAAACCGTGATCTTCATGGGTTCGAACGCGGCAGAGGCGCACCCTGTCTCGCTTCAGCACATCCTTGAAGGCAAGGAAACGCAGCGCGCCAATGTCATCGTGCTGGACCCGCGCTTTACCCGCACAGCGGCACATGCGACTGAATATGTCCGTTTCCGCCCCGGCACTGATATCGCCGTCATCAACGGGATGCTCTACCATATCTTCGAGAATGGCTGGGAAGATACCGAATACCTTTCGCAGCGGGTCTATGGCATGGATCAGGTTCGCGAAGTGGTGAAGGACTACACGCCAGATGTGGTCGAGGATATCACGGGCGTCGATGGAGAAACGCTCAAACGGGTCGCCGAGCAATTCGCGAAGGAACGCCCCTCGACCTTTATCTGGTGCATGGGTGGCACGCAGCACACTGTGGGCACCGCCAATGTGCGTGCCTATAATATCCTGCTGCTGGCTACCGGAAATGTCGGTGGCGAAGGCAACGGAGCCAATATTTTCCGCGGCCATTGCAACGTGCAGGGCGCCACTGATTTCGGCCTCGATGTGGGTAACCTGCCTTGCTACTATGGTCTGGGCGCAGGTGCCTGGCGCCATTGGAGCCGCGTCTGGGATGTGCCTTACGATTATTTCGTCAACCGCTTCGATGCTGTTCCGGCCAAGGGCGGACGCGATGCGCGCACGCCAGAGCAGAACATGGAAGTTCCGGGCATTACCTCGACCCGCTGGTTTGATGCTGTGACAATCGACGCAGAGGATATCGACCAGCAGGACAACATCAAGGCGATGATCGTCTTTGGTCACGGGGGTAACACCGTGCCAAGGATGCAGGATGCACAGCGCGGTATGAACGCGCTTGACCTGCTGGTGGTCGCCGATCCGCACCCGACAACTTTCGCGGCTTTGCATTCGCGCACCGACAACACCTATCTGCTGCCGATCTGCACGCAGTTTGAATGTTCCGGCTCGCGCACTGCATCGAACCGCTCGATCCAGTGGGGCGAAAAGGTGGTCGATCCGATCTTCGAGTCCGACAATGATTATGCGGTGATGTATGCCTTGTCAGAACGCCTTGGCTTCGCGGATGAGATGTTCAAGAACTTTGAGATGGTGCAGGGCAAGTTCGGGATGGAACCAACGCCGGAATCCATCCTGCGCGAGATCAACCGCGGTGGCTGGTCGACTGGTTACACTGGTCAGTCGCCAGAGCGTTTGAAAGCGCATATGGCAAATCAGGAACATTTCGATTTGGTGACGCTGCGGGCCAAACCCGACGCACCGGCCGAAATTCAGGGTGACTATTACGGCCTGCCTTGGCCTTGCTGGGGCACGCCAGAATTGCGCCATCCGGGGACACATATTCTCTACAATACCAACCTGCACCCGATGAGGGGGGGCGGCGCGTTCCGTCCGCGTTTCGGGCTTGAACGCGATGGCGAAACCCTGCTGGCCGAAGGCAGCTGGCCCGAAGGCTCGGAAATTCAGGACGGATATCCTGAATTCACCTACGCGCTGCTGGAAGAGCTGGGATGGGATGGTGACCTGACAGAGCAGGAGCGTTCTGTCATCGAGGCTATTGGTGGTGAGAATATGGGCGGCGTAAGCTGGTCCATTGACCTGTCTGGTGGAATTCAGCGTGTGGCGCTGGAACATGGTTGCGTGCCTTTCGGCAACGGTAAGGCCCGCGCAATCGCCTGGAACCTGCCAGACCCGATTCCGGTGCATCGTGAACCGATCTATTCGTCGCGCCCTGATCTGGTCGCAGCACATCCGACCAATGACGATCGTCGGCAGCAGCGTATGCCGAATATCGGCAAGGTGGTTCAGCAAGATGTCGTGGACCGCAATGTTGCCAGCGACTTCCCGATCATCCTCACCTCTGGCCGCTTGGTCGAGTATGAGGGCGGCGGCGAGGAAACCCGCTCTAACCCGTGGCTTGCCGAACTCAAGCAGGATATGTTTGTCGAGATCAATCCCGAAGACGCCCGCGCCCGCGGTATCGTCGATGGGGGCTGGGTCTGGGTGACAGGGCCAGAGGGCGGATCGAAAGCCCGCGTCAAGGCATTGGTGACCGAGCGTGTGAACAAGGGGCTGGCCTTCATGCCATTCCACTTCGCAGGCTGGTTCCAGGGCGAAGACCAGCGCGGCAACTACCCTGCTGGAACCGACCCGATTGTTCTGGGCGAATCTGTCAACGTCATCACCACATATGGCTATGACCCGGTGACGGGCATGCATGAAGGCAAGGTCACGCTTTGCCAGATCGCAGCGGCGTAAGGGAGGA
>SLAT01000288.1 GCA_007126715.1 Roseinatronobacter sp. | reverse complement strand
GGTCACAGCCAGTTTTGCGGCGCAAAAGGGCGTGTCACCCCCCTGCATCTGCATTCGGATCCTGCACACGCGCCAGACGCAAGGCGGCCTGCCGCGCAAAACCGCTGATCAGCGCCTTGCGCCTTGGTGCCGCTACGGGTGATGCCTCTGGCATGCGCAGGATTTCCGCGCCATACCCATCGCCAAGCATCAAACCCGTCTGCTGTGGCAGAATCTCGACCGGAAACTCCGGGCTGACGGCCCAGAAGAACCTGTCGCACCAGTCCAGATAACCATGCCATTTTTGGTCGGATGTGAAATCACTGCGAGACGATTTACACTCCACCACCCAGATTTCACCTTTTGGGCCAAGGGCAATGACATCGACACGCAGCCCTTTAACGGGCACAAATTCGGTGAGTGGGGCGTATCCGAGGGTCCGCAAAAGCCGGCTTACCCCGCGCGCCAACACCTGCCCCGGTGCAGATACTTGCGATTGTGAAAAAGACTGCGACATTGCCCAATCATGAACAAAGCATGAACTTTCGTCAAGCAAAGGTTTGACCTTGCGCAAAAGCCATCGCCAACCTATCTGTTGTGCAGGCAGGTGCTGCTCTTCACGTGTGTGGCCCTTTTCCAGTGGCCGATAAGCACTTCCGAGGGAGCTGGCTCTGACAGGGTCCTGGCCTTGTTATCTGGCGCCCACCTGATATTTCAGGCTCTCGGGAAATTCACGCCACCACGGTTGCTGCGGGCCTGCCGCCCTTGCCCTCTGTCCCCGCGCTGGTTGTCTGAAATGCGGATGGGGATTAGCTTGCCGCTCCAGACAGGCATTCCGCGGTCATCGTCATCATCATCGTCGTCTTCATGGCCCATGCGCATAATTCGGATGGCGAACTGAACCCCCGCAAACACAAGCCCATTGAAAAAGAAGATCAGAAAGAGCCCCAAGAGCCCATCGCTAGAGCCAAGCAAAAGCCGTTGAAGGTTTCCAATGTCGAAATAGATCAGAATTGCAGTGAATATTGCGGACAACCCGAACCCGATCAGGACCTGCTGTATGTATAGCCTTATCAATTTCGGCATAATCGCACCCCTGTTTGCTTTGTATACAGATAGACACTGCAACCGAAAAAACAACCGGGGATATTCCATACAGGCGGTATGTCGCATGCAACAACCTGAAACTGAAATGGTCGGGGCGATAGGATTCGAACCTACGACCTACGGTACCCAAAACCGTCGCGCTACCAAGCTGCGCCACGCCCCGACTTGACGCTCTCTTAGCGGGGTTGGCGCACCGAGAAAAGAGCGAATTGTCCCTTCGACTAAAGAAAAATGATTACTCGCACGGCCAAGCCGCAATATCTTGATCCAACCGGGGGTGACGCAGCTCGCTGCCTTCGGTCATGCCAAGCGTTCTGGACAGACCACCGTTGATTTCCAGAACCATGAGAACATTCGGGCCGCCTGGAATCGGGGTTGTGTCATGTGGTATGGCATCCGGGTGGATCCGCGTCACCTGCCCTTGCGGGTTCACGAAAATCATGTCCAGTGGAATCAGGGTGTTGCGCATCCAGAACGAAGGCTCTGTCGGTGCATCGTAGATGAACAGCATACCCGCCGAACGGGGCAGCCTTTCGCGATGCATCAATCCAAGCGCGCGTGTCTCTTCAGTATCGACAATTTCAACCGAGAACCGCGCCTGCCCCCATGCCCCGCGCAGATCGACATAGTCTGGCGAACATGCGGCATAGGCTTGTGTCGTCCAGATGGACAGCACCAGCACGGACAAGAAAGCCTTGTAGATTTTCTTCATCACTCTGGTGTTTCGTCTTGACCATCGTGCAAGACGTTTCCGGCTTCCCAAGGCTCTATCGACACTGCCATACGCCCGCGTTCACCCGCAACCGCCCTTAGCGCGATAGCCTCCCCCGGCTGCAAGTCTGCCATACCGGAGCGGCGCAGCGTTTCCATGTGAATGAAAACATCTTCGGATTTTCCGAACACATTGGCAAAGCCAAACCCCTTGACCTTGTCGAACCATTTCACGCGTGCAGGTTCGATCAGGATCGAGGTATCAATCGGGGCGACCTGCGCCGCCACATCTTCCGAGGTCGTGTCCTGATCCTCGGGTGGCAGAACTTCCAGCACTTCATGTGTTTGCAACCCGCGCGCGGTGGTCTGAACGGAGACGCGAATGCGCGCACGGTCACACACTGAACTAAGTCCGAAATTCCGCAACGCATTCGCGTGCAAAAGGATATCCGAAGATGCCTCATCAGATAGGATGAAGCCAAAGCCCTTGGCGGGGTCGAACCATTTGACCACTCCGGTGATGATTTCGACGGAGTTTTCATCAGAGTCCATTGTCACTGTCTCGCCTGTTCTAGGGTGGTCAGTCTTACACCGACCACGGTCATTCGGTCTACACTAACAAACGCAAATACCGGAAACACTCATATTTCGATTTCATAGTTACGGCGAAAGCCGCGTTATGTCCCAACCCGCGCCGGACGCGGCTTTACGCCAGCAAAACCGGTCATGCAATCTAAACGCACCATCTGCCCAGAACTCTATTTCTACCGGGCTCAGCTTGAATCCACCCCAATGTGGCGGACGGGGCGGGTTGGTGCCGTGGCGCGCCGTCTGGCGGGCCACTTCGGCCATCAACTCTGCCCGCGACCCCAAGGGCCGCGATTGCTGCGAAGCCCAAGCCCCAAGGCGGCTTTTCAGCGATCGCGAAGCAAAATAGGCATCGGCTTCCGCCCCATCCACCTTGCTGACATGCCCGCGCACCCGCACCTGTCTACGCAGGGATTTCCAATGCAGCACAAAGGCAGCCTTGCCGCTGTGTTCCAGCTCTTGGGCCTTGGCGCTTTCGAAATTCGTGTAGAAAGTGAACCCGTCGGCGGTTACATCCTTGAGAAGCACCATCCGCACATTCGGCATTCCTGTGCTGTCCACTGTCGAGAGGGCAATGGCGTTAGGGTCATTGGGCTCTGTCAATGCGGCCTCATCCAGCCAGCGCCTCACGATCTCGAAAGGATCCTGCCCTGAAAAAACTCCAATACGCTCGCTCAAGGCCCCTCCTGAGACTCTTTAACTCGTTCATTGCGATGACTGTCCAGCCGGATTCGGCGTCGCCATCGTCTTTTGCAATCAAACTAACCCGATTTTATTTGTTAACAACTCTGTCAGATGACGCAACCCCGCATCGGGTCAAGCCTGCGACTCAATGAACCGAATGCAACTTGAACAGGCACGGTGTTTTGGCCTGATAATCTTGCGGTCATGCATGGCTTGGCATAGAACACCGTAACGTCATTTTGGGGTAAACAACTATGAGCGGTTTCATGAAGGGAAAGCGGGGTCTGATAATGGGCCTCGCGAACGACAAATCCATTGCATGGGGGATTGCAAAGGCGTTGTCCGAACATGGCGCTGAAATGGCATTTTCCTATCAGGGCGAGGCCCTGAAAAAGCGTGTGCTTCCGCTTGCTGAACAGCTTGGCCGTCCGCATGTCTTTGAATGTGATGTCAGTGACATGGCCTCTCTCGATCAGCTTTTTGCCGATCTCGAAGCGCTATGGGGCAAGATCGACTTTGTTGTTCACGCGATCGGGTTTTCGGACAAGTCCGAATTGCGCGGTCGTTATGTCGATACAAGCCGCGACAATTTCAACATGACGATGGACATCTCGGTCTATTCCTTCACCGCCGTGTGCCAACGTGCCGCCCGCATGATGAATAAGGGCGGCAGTCTGCTGACAATGACCTATTACGGCGCAGAGCAGGTCATGCCGCATTACAATGTGATGGGTGTGGCCAAGGCGGCTTTGGAAGCGTCGGTCAAATACATCGCCGAAGATCTGGGCAAGGACGGCATACGTTGCAACGCAATCAGCGCGGGACCAATCAAGACGCTCGCCGCATCCGGCATTGGTGATTTCCGTTACATCATGAAATGGAACGAACTGAACTCGCCATTGCGCCGGAATGTCACACAGGAAGAAGTTGGCAAGGCTGCTCTCTACCTTCTGTCCGACCTTGGGTCCGGCACCACGGGCGAGAACCTGCATGTCGATGCAGGTTATCATGTCGTCGGCATGAAAGCCGTGGACGCGCCTGATATTGATGTTGTTACCGGCAAAAAGGACGCCTGAGCATGAATGACCGTCTGCCACATGAAAAAGGTTTTCATATCAGTTGGGACCAGATTCACCGCGACAGCCGCGCATTGGCATGGCGGCTGGACAAGCAAGGCCCCGACGGGGGCCAGTGGCGGGCGGTCGTCGCCATCACGCGCGGGGGGCTTGCCCCCGCGATGATCATCGCGCGAGAGTTGGATATCCGTGTCGTGGACACTATCAGCGTGAAATCTTACGACAATCAGACACAGGCAGACGCAATCGTTCTGAAAGCACCCCAAGCCGAACTTATGGGCGATGAGGGGGAGGGCATTTTGGTGATTGATGATCTGGTCGATACCGGAAAGACACTTGAACTGGTGCGCAAACTGTTTCCCAAAGCGCATTTTGCTACGGTCTATGCCAAGCCGATGGGCCGCGATATGGTCGACAGCTTCATCACCGAAGTCAGCCAGGACACATGGATTTTCTTTCCGTGGGACATGGCGCTGCAATATGTGGAACCCTATCGCGGGCGGTGATACAGCTTCACCGGCCCAGTCGGTTCCGAACGATCGCGCGCACCTGCGCCAGAACATTTTGATAACTGCCTTCGCCTGTTTCCTGCCAGCGGCGACGGGCACGTGTCTCGGGACTGGCCGTGACAAACAGTTTCACCTCGGCCTCGGGGCAGATC
>SLAT01000096.1 GCA_007126715.1 Roseinatronobacter sp. | reverse complement strand
TAAAACCGAGCGAAGGTCAGGCCCATAGTCGTCGGTTCAGCATGAATACCGTGGCTGCGGCCCATGCGGATGGTGAATTTATGCTCTTTCGCACGGCGTTCCAGCGCCGCAAGAAGGGCATCCAGATCTGCAAGCAACAGGTCAGAGGCGCGCGCAAGTTGCACATTGAAGGTCGTATCCAGCACATCAGAGCTGGTCATGCCCTGATGGACAAATCGCGCTTCGTCATTGCCAATAATCTCTGCCAGATGCGTCAGAAACGCGATCACGTCATGTTTGGTGACGGCTTCGATCTCGTCAATCCGCGCGACATCGAATTCTACATCCTTGGCTTTCCAGACCGCAGCCGCGCTTTCCTTTGGAATAACACCCAGTTCGGCTTGCGCGTCACAGGCATGGGCCTCTATCTCGTACCAGATGCGAAACTTGGTCTCTGGCGACCAGATAGCAACCATGTCAGGGCGGGAGTAACGCGGGATCATGAGGCCAAACCTTTTAAATGCTTCTCGCGCGCCTGATAGCGGCTTGCTGTAAAAGTCGCAAGGCAATCAGGTATCCCAAAAATAACATAATACTGATTATGGGTAATATCTTGATGGCTGTAGAGCGGCCCGTATTCTTGTTTTTGGCCTTTTCAATCAGGTCAATCTCGCCTATAGCGCCCCTACTTGCAGCCCGCACCCTTGGAGGCGGGCTTTTGATCTTGTGAAAAGGAACACGAATATGGCTGGTGAGATCCCGGATCTTGAGGCCGAGGTACGGACGGGGACAGGCAAGGGGGCCGCTCGTCAAGCTCGTCGTGAGCATCTCGTACCCGGTATTGTCTATGGTGGCGGCGCAGACCCGCTGCCGGTAAACTTCAAATACAACTACCTGATTGCAAAGCTGAAGGCAGGCCGTTTCCTGTCCACGCTGTTCAACCTGAAAGTCGAAGGTCAGGAAGATGTGCGCGTAATTTGTCGCGGTGTGCAGCGTGATGTCGTAAAAGGCTTGCCCACACATGTCGACCTGATGCGCCTGCGCCGGACAAGCCGGATCAACCTGTTTATTCCGGTTGAATTCATCAATGCGGACAAGTGTGTTGGTATCAAGCGCGGCGGCACACTGACTGTGGTGCGTCCTGAAGTTGAATTGAACGTGCTGGCGGGTGAAATCCCCGAGAAGCTGGTGGTCGACCTCGAAGGTCGCAAGATCGGTGAAACGATCACCATTTCAGCTATCTCTTTGCCCGAAGGCACCAAGCCAACAATCGACCGTGATTTCGTTATCGCAAATATCGCAGCACCGCGTGCGCTTGCTGCGGCTGATGATGACGAAGAGACCGAGGTTGCGACTGAAGAATAATCGCGCCTAGCGCCGGTAAAAGATGGGGCGTCCTGCGGGGCGCCCCTTTTCCATGCGCCCTACCCTTCGTCGCGGTTCCCCGAAATACACTGGACAGAATCGTAGATTTCCAATTCCGGTGGCCCGAGGTAGCTCTCGGAATGTTCACGAACCCCCTTATGCGACCCACGGAAGTTTTGCGATTTTGCCCAGCCATCAAACGCCGCCTTGTCACGCCACAGCGTATGTGACAGGTAAACCGTCGCTTCATCGCTACTGGCACCACGAAACAGTTGGAACTCGATAAATCCGTCAAGTTCTGGCAATTTGCTCTCGCGCGATGTCCATATCTGCTCGAACGCGGCTTCCTGTCCGGGCCGCACCCTGAAGCGATTGATTGTCAGATACATTTTGCCCCCTGCTACTGTGTCTCGACACTCTAACGCAGTGCTTTTCAGGTGCAAGCAGGCGCTTTCCACTTCAAACGGGTTTCACTATTGTGCAGGCAAAACAAGAAAGGATCCGGCGATGAAACTTTTTGTGGGCCTTGGCAATCCGGGTGCCAAATATGCGTCCAATCGCCACAATATCGGCTTCATGGCGCTTGACAGGATTGCCGCCGATCATGGCTTTGGATCTTGGCAAAACAAGTTTCAAGGCGAGATCTGCCAAGGTCGTTTGGGGGATGAAAAAGTAGCCCTGTTAAAGCCGATGACATTCATGAACTTGTCCGGGCAGGCCGTTGGCGAAGCGATGCGATACTACCAGCTTGCCCCTGCCGATCTGGTTGTTTTTCATGATGAACTTGATCTTGCACCGGGAAAGCTGCGTTTGAAGCAGGGCGGCGGGCATGCCGGGCATAATGGCCTGCGCTCTATCCATGCGCATATCGGGCCGGATTACGCGCGCGTGCGCCTTGGTATCGGCCATCCGGGTCATAAGGATCGTGTTGCACCCTATGTCTTGTCGGATTTTGGTAAATCGGATCAGGAGTGGCTGGATGATCTGATGCGCGGTATCGCCGACGGGGCCGAGGCGCTTGCCAAGAACGATGGCGCGCGGTTCAGCAATGCCGTAGCCCTTCGCACGACCACCACGCGCAAACCCGGCCCCCCTGCCCCAAAACCCGCAAGGCCGGCCCCTGCCCCAACCGTGACCAAGCCGGAGGACGACCCACGCAGCCCCTTGCAAAAACTGATGGATCGGTTTCGGTGAGTTTCCGCGAACATGCCCGCGCGCAGGCCAGAGCCTGTGGCGCGCTGGGTTCACCATTCATGGCGCGTTTGTTGAACATAATCGCTGAGAGGGTGTCTCCCGGCTCTGCTGTGGCAGATCGCTTGCTGAACTGGCCAGCGGATCGTCTTGGCCCGGATGCCACATCCTTGCGATTGACCGGCGCGTTGCACTATCTGGTTCTGTCCTCCGGCGCCCCCATGCTCAAACGCCTTTACGCCAATCCTGACGCCGCAACCGACAGCCAGGCGTGGCGTATTGTGGACGCGGCGATGCGCCTGCATGCCGCGGAAATACTCCAAACGCTTGATCATGCGCCGCAAACAAACGAACTACGCAGGTCAGCAGCCCTGATTGCAGCGGCCCATTGCTTAAGCGCCAAGTTTCAATTGCCACTTGTCTTGTCAGAACTGGGAAGTTCTGCGGGGTTGAACCTGTTATGGGACAGCTACACGCTTGAAATAGACGCGAACTGCTATGGGGCACATGACCCTTTGGTACTGCTGACACCGGACTGGCGCGGTGATCTGCCCGAGCCGGTGGTGCCTGTTATCCGCGCCCGCGCAGGTGTCGACCTCAACCCGCTGGACCCGGAAACCGACCGCTTGCGCCTTTTGTCCTATATCTGGGCTGATCAGCCAGATCGCATGGAGAATACAAGGCGCGCCCTTGATCTGGCATGCGAAAAGCGACCCGAGATTGCGCGTGCGAATGCGATAGACTGGCTGGAGGCGCGATTGTCGCGCCCCATTCCTCATGCCATTCATTTGGTCTTTCACACGATCGCATGGCAATATTTTACCCCGGAAGATCAGGCGCGCGGGACGGCATTGCTGGCGCGCGCGGGTCAACGGTGCCGCGCAGATGAACCGCTTGCCCATTTGTCGATGGAGGATGACGACATGGGGCCGGGCGCAGCCCTTGCCCTGCATCTCTGGCCCGAAAATCGCCGGTTTGAGTTGGGCCGCGCGGATTTTCACGGCCGCTGGGTCGAATGGAAAGCCCCTGCCCTATAGGCACTGGATTTCAGCAAGATAGTGTTTAACTCTCCAGAACAACACGGAATGAGGGGCCAGATGGACAGTGATATGGAAGCGTCAGTAAATGTTTTGGGTGGTCAGCTGAACATTTGTTCCCGCGATCCGATAACCGGATTCTTTCGAAATGGCCGGTGTGATACATGTTCCGAAGACAATGGACGGCACACCGTTTGCGCACTGATGACGGCCGAGTTCCTCGCCTTCTCCAAATATCTTGGCAATGACCTTTCAACCCCACGGCCTGAATACGGGTTTTCGGGCCTGAAGCCGAAGGATCAATGGTGCCTGTGCGCGGCACGGTTCTTGCAAGCTCATCAGGAAGGCGTCGCACCGCGTGTGCTGCTGAAAAGCACACATCAAAGGACGCTGGACATTGTCCCTATAGATATCCTGCAACGCTACGCTGCCGATATCGAGTGAACTAGTCTTTCTGATCTTCTCCAATTTCAGTTTCACATGTTTCGGTCAGCAGGTCGTCAATAAAGACACTCATCAACTGCCCCCGGCCGCTGACGCCTGCCTTGCGGTAGATGGCATTGGTTTGTGCCTTGACGGTGCCTTCGGATGTTTTGCGAAACCCCGCAATTTCCTGTGTCGAAAACCCTTTTAGGACCAGTAACGCAACATCACGTTCTGCCGGGGTAAGCGCCCAGTCCACAAAGCTTTCTTCGACAACGGCCATAAAGGCGCTGCACGCACGTTGCAGTTGTGCTTCTGCCTTGCCCAGCATCCGCTGCGCTCGCATCAGCAAGACGCCAGACATGACCAGCCCGATCAACAAGGCAATCGCTGCACCTATTTCCATTGCTTCTCGTAACCGCCAGTCAATCGGCTGGCGCTTGATCCCCGCGAGTGACATTCCAATCTCGCCTATAAAGAACAAAGCGCCAACTGTCTGAACCAAAACCATCAGCAATATGATTTTCTTATACTTCAAATTGCGCCCTTTTTTCACAAGACCCGTGGATTGAACTGAAAGGTGGTGGGGTGGATAAAGGCATTTTAATTGATCAAATTTGGAATTGAGTCACCGTCAAGAACGGTGCCACCTCGGGGCATCGTGTCTTGTTCCGGGTCGGGCGGACTGGCCGGGCTGAATTCGACAGCGTAGTCGCGGATGATCTGTCCGGTAGACAGGTCCAGAACGACCTCGCGCCAGATCAACTCGTTGAATGCGACAAACCTGACGCGGCCCAGCATGGTCCGCGTCT
>SLAT01000074.1 GCA_007126715.1 Roseinatronobacter sp. | reverse complement strand
TTATGGATGGGCTTGCCGGTCTTGCGGTCCCAGACCAGCGTGGTTTCGCGCTGGTTGGTAATTCCAATTGCCGCGATATCGGCGGCGTGAAGCCCCGCTTTCTCGATCGCGGCGCGCGCAGTCGCTGCGGTGGTTGCCCACAGGTCCGATGGATCATGCTCCACCCAGCCCGATTGCGGATAGTGCTGCGGAAATTCTTCCTGCGCGATGGACGCAATCTGCATCGTGGGATCAAAGACGATTGCCCGGCTCGACGTGGTGCCTTGATCAAGGGCCAGAATATGGCTCATGGCGCTCCTCCCGTTTTCATGCTTTCAGATTGCCTGCATCTGCGGCCGCGTTCAACTGCTGCCGCGCCATCCAGTCACCCAGCCCCGCGACCTGAGCCTTATCCAGCCGCAAGCCCAGCTTCGTGCGCCGCCAAAGCACATCTTCGGCGCTATGGGCATATTCGCGGGTCATCAGCCATGTGACCTCTGCCTCGGTCAGGGTGGCCCCGAATTCCTGCCCCAGATCATCAGCCGTTTTCGCATCGCCAAGAATGGAACGGGCCTCGGTTCCATAGGCGCGCACCAGTCGCCGCGCCCAGAAATCGCTCAGAAAAGGGTAATCGCGCTGCAACCCGGTCACCAGCGCGGGCGCGCCATCATGTGCAAAACCCCCTCCCGGCAGCGCCACACCTGCGGTCCACGCCCCCTTGGCCAACGGCAAAACTGTCCCGATCTTCTCCAATGCGGATTCGGCCAGCCGCCGATATGTCGTGATCTTGCCCCCGAAAATATTCAGCACCGGCGCGCCCGCACTGCGGTCAATCTTCAAGGTATAGTCGCGCGTTGCCGCCGTGGCCGAGCTTGCCCCGTCATCATAGAGCGGGCGCACCCCGGAATAAGTCCAGACGATGTCATCAGCCGCGACAGGCTGCTTGAAATACTGGCTGGCGAAGTTGCAAAGGTAGTCGCGTTCTTCTTGCGTGCAGAACGGGGCGCGTGACGGGTCGTCATGTTCTGCATCGGTCGTGCCGATCAGGGTAAAATCCTGCTCGTAGGGAATCGCAAAGATGATCCGTCCATCCGTGCCCTGAAAGAAATAGCATTTGTCATGATCATAGAGTTTGCGGGTCACGATATGACTGCCGCGCACCAGACGCACGTTTTCGCGGCTATTAAGGCGCAGCTTGCTATGGATCACATCGCCCACCCAAGGCCCGGCCGCATTCACCAGCATTTTCGCGCGGACGGTTTTCGTTTCACTTTCGGTTTTGACTGTGACCTGCCAGGTGCCATCTGACAGCACATTGGCCGAGGCAACCTCTGTCCTTGTATGAATACCTGCGCCGCGCGCCTCTGCGTCGCGGGCATTCAGGACCACCAACCGCGAATCTTCTACCCAGCAATCCGAATATTCATAGGCTTTCGCAAATCGGTCTTGCAGGGGCAAACCCTCTGGCGTGGCGGCCAATGCGCGGGTGGTTGTTCCCGCCAGTATCTTGCGCCCGCCCAGATTGTCATAAAGAAACAGCCCCAGCCGGATCAGCCATGCAGGGCGACGCCCCTTCATCCAAGGCATAAGCAGTGACAACAGCTTGGAGGTTGGCGTGTCACTCTCAAAGCGCATATCTTTATGATAAGGAAGGACAAAGCGCATCGGCCATGAAATATGAGGCATTGCGCGCAGCAGCGTCTCACGCTCCATCAACGCCTCGCGTACAAGACGAAACTCGAAAAACTCCAGATACCGCAACCCGCCGTGGAACAGTTTGGTCGATGCAGACGAGGTTGCGCCCGCAAGATCGCCTTTCTCGAACAGCGCCACCGAAAGGCCGCGACCCGCCGCATCACGCGCAATTCCGCAGCCATTGATGCCGCCACCTATGATCACAAGATCATGGACAGTCTCCAAATTGGCCTTTTCATCATCGGATCGCGACATGATCTCTCCTGTTGCGCAGCGGAACTTCTCCGCGCTACCTAGTACAACGAAAATATTTCATGCAAGTTTTTTTCGTTTTAGTCCAATAATTGTTCGTTATGCATAAAGCGAAAATTCCAAAGCGCTTTGTTCTTTGTTTGTTTGCGCACTAATTTTCCTAAGACGCGACAACCTTGGAAATCGAACATCGGCATTTGAGTTACCCTGATGATCCTCATTCACTTACGCAAATGCACCCGAATCGTGGGCTGGCACAGGCACGCCGCGCAGTTGGGTGGCCCGACAGACATGGCGGGATAAACGTGCCCCCGATCTCGCGCCAGTTTGGCAGTAGGACCGCCCCGATTTACGCCTGCCTCAGGGGCCACCATCGACGGACCGACTCCAACGGTACAGCCAAACCGGTGCCACGTCGCGGCCCGCCTTGCGCAATTGCATCCGCAATTCGCAACGATCACTTGAAGCCGAGGGCGTCAGCACGAAACTGGCCCGCAGTTTCGGGCGCTCTCCCTCTATCCGGTAAAGGGCCTGACCCGAAATTTCAGCACCCTCAGGTTGCGCAATGGCAAGCTCCAAATCCTCAGCGGCGGGCAATGCCGCATCTCCCACCACCGCATAATCAATCACGAAAATCCGACTGGCAGTGTCCTCGGGGTTGACCCCTGACGCACTGCTGATCGGCAGCACCTCCAACGCTGCGGCTTCTGGCAGAGCGGCAAGTCCCGGTTGCGT
Source organism: Roseinatronobacter sp. (assembly GCA_007126715.1). Classification (GTDB taxonomy): domain Bacteria; phylum Pseudomonadota; class Alphaproteobacteria; order Rhodobacterales; family Rhodobacteraceae; genus Roseinatronobacter. The sequence continues at coordinate 2,166 of SLAT01000074.1, read as the reverse complement.
CCAACGCAAATCATAGCGAAACCGATGCGCGCGTCCCGGTTGCAACGGGGCTTTGGGGCGCCAGAATGCCACGATATTATCGGCATATTCATTGGCAGTGGGTATTTCCAACAGCCAAACGGCCCCCTCGCCCCAGTCCCCGACAGGCTCGACAAAGGCCGAAGGTCGCCGATGATACGCCCCTTCTGCATCACGGAATGCTGCGAAATTGTCGGGCATTTGCAGCAGGCCAAATCGCTTGGGGCCATCGTCCTGAAACCCTGACATTTCCACATGTGCCGGGTTTGCCAAGGGTCGCCACAACCGCTCGCCAGCGCCATTATCGACCACCAGAACCGCGCTGTCATGAACCGCAGGGCGGAAATCGTCCACGCGGGCAGGCCCAAGGGCGCTGTGCTGAAACATCGAGGTCAGCGGCGCAATCCCTATATCCGCAACCTCTTCGCGCACGAAAAGATGCAGATCACAGCGCATGAGTGTTTCAGGGTTTTCCGCGCCCCCCGGACGCAAGGACACGATCAGCGCCGCCGCAGCGCGTGGGCTGTCGATCAGGCAGCCAAAATGAAGCTGTCCGTCATCGGTATCAAAAACATCTATCTCGCGGGTAACCGGAAATTCTTCGGGACCAGAACCGCCTGTGCCCAAAGCAAGCCCGCGCGCAGAGAGGCCATAGGTGACATCACGGGCGAGTGCGCGAAAATAACTGGCACCTTGCAACACGATCAGGTCGTCCAGCCGGTCGTGGGAATTCAACGGATAGCGAATACGCAATCCAGAATGCCCAAGTCCGGGGAATGGCCCTTGTGGCGCACCATCCGGGAAATAGCGCGTATCGAAGTCGAAACTCTCGGGCTCAAAATCCACCCGCGCGCGGCGGCCGGGCAGAGATATCTGTACCGGAGTGTTGAACAGCCAGCCCGGCGGCAGTAAGTCGGCGTGATACTGCCCCCCGATATCCAGACCGGCGGCGTCACCCTCGCGCGGGCGGATGGCGCGGTACATATCGTAATCAAGCCTGTCAAACGGGGGCGGCAAAGCTGCCTCTTCGCCCTGATGGGGCTGTTGCGCCAATGATTGCGCACGCGCGACCAGCGCGTCAGGACCGAAGGCACTATTATCACTTCTGGCACCCCCCGGAATGCCCCCCAAAACCGCCCCGACGGCCACCAAAGCAGTGTGCCCAAGCAAGTCGCGCCGTTTCATGTCGCCAGCCTTTCTCGTCTTGGACCGGACAGGACTCTGTCAGCAAAGATGCAAATCTTATGCATCATTGACAACATCTTATCCCGAATGCGGCCCGGTCAAGGCAAAAGACAGCACGTTACAGGTCGGCAAAACACATCCTCAGATGCAAGGCCCCCGCTCATTTGCTTCACCGTTTCCCCCGGCCACAACTTCTTTTCCGTTTTCAGCCGCGTGTTTTGACCCGTCGCACGGTCAAGTGCTGCCAGTAGCAAGAGCTAGCCAGCTTGTTGTCCTATTCAAGCATGTTATCGCACACGGCTATGTCCTGCCTTGTGATACAGGGGAAGTGCACAATACCCGGCTCAAAAACTGGCGTCGTTTCCAAAGAAGTGCCTGCTATTCCCGGAAAGCACGATCCTTGACCCGCACAACCGGCGTTGTCAGATATTCCAGCACCGTCTTGCGCCCAGACAGCATATCGATCTCGGTGACCATGCCCGGCATCACCTCGACCCCGACCCCGTCACGATCCAGAAAACTTTCTTCAGTCCGAACATGGACCACGAAGAATTCCTCCGGGTCACGCTCGGACCTTGTGACGGCATCGGCCCCGATGCGGGTAATCTCGCCGTTCAGGCTTCCATAGCGCGAGAAATCATAGGCCGTGACCTTCACCTTGACCGGCTGGCCGGGATAGACAAACGCAATATCGGCAGGGCGCACATAGGCTTCGACCAAAAGCGTGTCATCCAGCGGCACAATCTCGATCAGGTCTTCGCCGGGGCGCGCAAGGCTGCCAAGGGTGGAACGATGAATGCGGTTGACCACACCGCGCATCGGCGCACGGATCGCTGCGCGTTCGGCGCGGTCGCGCAATGCGGGCAGGCTGGGTTCCAGCGCGGCAAGTTCTGCCGTCGCCAGTGCAAGATCGGACAAGGCGGCTGAGCGGCTGCGCGCCCGCAAGGCGCGGATCTGGTCATC
>SLAT01000090.1 GCA_007126715.1 Roseinatronobacter sp. | reverse complement strand
CGTGCAAGTCAGGCCGGAAAGGTACCACAGCAAGGGCACCGGATGCAGACGCGCCTCGGCTGGCAGGAACAAGCCAAAGGTCATATCACAGCCCGTAGCCGCCGAAGCATGGCGATACACGCCCTGAACCCCACCAAAACAGACATTTTCCGAAAGAGTTTCCATCATCATTCCCCTGGGTTTTGCGCAAACCTGTCAGAAGCTGGTCACCCATGCAATCACAACTGGCACCGTTGCGATGCTGACCAGCGTCGATACAAGGATCGTCGCTGACACGCGCGCCGGTCCTGCATTGTAATGCTGCGCCAGTATAAAGACATTGCCCGCAACCGGCAGGGCGGCAGCGGCAATCAACACACCCGCCGATTGCGGGTCAACCCCGAACAGCACAAGCGCTGCAAAAGCGGTCAATGCCGGATGCAGCACCAGCTTGCCAAAAGACAGCCAGCTTACAATCGCCAGCCGCTCGACTTTCTTGTCGGCCAGCGAGGCACCAATGGCAAACAGCGCGCAGGGCGTGGCGGCCGCCCCCAGAAGGGTCAGGAAATCATTGGCGATGCCAGGCATGGCAAAGCCTGTCGCCGCCCATACCAGCCCCAGCACCATTGCCATGACCATCGGATTCTTTGCCACCGCAACCAGCAATTTGCGCGGCAGGTCACTGTCGACCCGCCCATCGCGGGAAAGCGTGATGATGATCGTGAACAGCGACGAGAACACGATCAGATCAATCGTCAGGATCAGCAGCACCATCGGCACGGAGTCTGGGCCCAGCAGCACCACCAGCAGCGGCACGCCCAGAAAACCGGTATTGCCAATGATCGAGCAATGCGCCTCGATCAGCGCCTCTTCCATGCGCGCGCGGCGCAGGAACGCAATCGCCATCACCAGAACATATAGCGCGCCACACGCCCAAAGATAGGCGGCCGCCGCGCGCGGATTCAGCAGATCGGCCATGCTGAGATTGGCAGCAAAGCCGAACAGCATGGCAGAAAGCGCGAAATAGAACACGAATTTGGTCAGATAGGCCGTGGCCTCTGGCGGGAAAAAACCTGACCGGCCCGCGCCGAAGCCCAGACCGATAAGACAAAAGAAAGGAAGCGTTTTGAGGAATATCTCGATCATGTTCTGAACGTGTTAACATGCGATTCTGCGCCGCGCCATAGAGGGCGACTTTTCCTTTCCGGCGCAAGCCACTATCGTGAGCGCCAGAAGGAGTATCCATGAACGCACCAGCCAATGTGAACAGACAGGGCCGCAAATACGAGCAGGTTCTGGACGGGGCGCGGACAGTCTTCGTGGCGATGGGCTATGAACGCGCCAGCGTCGATGAAATTGCGCGTGTCGCAGGCGTGTCAAAAGCAACGCTCTATTCTTATTTCCCTGAAAAGCGCCTGCTCTTCACGGAGGTTTATCGCACTGAAATTCTGCGGCTGGCCGATTCTGCGGTCGCATTATCGGGTGCGCAGCCACCCGAAATCGCCCTGCGGGAGGCCGCGCGCCGAATTCTGGATTATCTGACTTCGGATTTCGCGCTGGCGATGTACCGCATCTGCGTGGCCGAATCGCAGCGTTTCCCGGAAATCGGCCGTGCGTTCTATGAAAGCGGGCCGGAATTGGGTCGCGCGCGTCTGGGGGCCTATTTGCGGGGCGCACTGGCGCGGGGGGAAGTCCGGATCGACGATATAGAACTGGCGGCCGACCAGTTTTTCCAATTGTGCCAAAGCACCATCTGTGACCGGATTCTTTGCGGGGTCCAGACCCATTTCTCTGAGGATGAGATGATGCGCATCGTCGATGGCGCGGTTGAAACCTTTTTGGCGCGCTACGGGGCCTGAGCAACATCCGCCAAGTCGCGCAGCACTAGGCTGCGATATGGTGCCAGTATTCCGCACCTGATACAAACTGCCGCCATGAGTGACACACGTCAGCTTTGCGGGACAAAGCCGTCGGTCGCTGGCTTGCCCTGCGCGGAATCAAGGGCGTCAGCCCGCCGCGCATCGCCGGGCCGCACCCACGGCACGGCGATTTGGCTGCCACCTGAGCATAGCTTTGATCTTTTGCGGATTTGGCCGGCATAAAACGCTATAGATCTAACCTTTGATCGCCGCACCGCGGCCCGACGCCGCGCGGCTTCGCGCTAACATCCACCCTCCGCAAAGGGCTCAAAGCCGTCTTTGGGTGTCTTGTGTCGAGGGGTGAGCGCGCGCCTTAACTGATCTCGAACACACCCTCGACCTCGACCGCGACACCCAGCGGCAACGACGGCGCACCGACAGCCGCGCGAGCATGGCGGCCCGCCTCGCCGAACACGGCGACCATCAGATCCGATGCGCCATTCACGACCTTGGGTTGATCGGTGAAATCAGGGGTGCAATTTACGAACCCGGTCAGCTTCACAACACGACGCAGGCGCGTAAGGTCCCCGCCACAGGCCGCACGCAACTGCGCAATCAGTGCCAACGCGCAGGCCCGTGCAGCCCCCACGCCATCGTCAAGCGAAAGATCAGCCCCCAGCTTGCCACAAATCAACCCGTCCGGCCCGGAACTGATCTGACCCGAGACGAAAACCAGCGCCCCGCTCTGGACAAAAGGAACATAGTTGGCGGCAGGTGCCGGAGCATCTGGAAGGGTCAGGCCAAGCTCGCTCAGGCGTTGCTCAATCGCATTGGTCATGGGGTATTTCCTGTTCTGGTGTGACTTCGCGTGCAATATGCACAAGAATACGGGCAGAAAGCCAGCCCTTCCCTAGCCCTGTCGCCGGGTTTTCCGGCTAAATACCATTTTTTGCGATACCAGTTTTTCGGGCGGGCCGATCCAGGCATAGGCCAAAAGCGAAGGTTCCAGATCCGCAACCGTGATCCGGTGCATCTGTCCGGGCGGATTGAAGATCATAGAGCCGGGGACATACACCCCCTGATCATTCTGCGACATTGCGCCAGACAGGCAGATATAGCTTTCGGTTATGCCGTCATGTGCATGGGCGGGGTAAATGCAGCCGGGCGCAAACAGCACAAGGCCAAGAATGATCTGGTCGCTTTGGACAGGGCCAGTGGGGCCGACCAATTCGGCATAGGCATATTTCTGGTCCAGTCCGCGCGGCACCTTGTCATAGCCATACTGCCACGAAAGCTGCGCGCGCAGCCCGTCTATGCTGCGGATCACGCGCGACATGGGCGTCCCGCGTCCCTGGTCCAGTGCGCGTTGCAAATGCGCGGTCACAGGTTTATGCGCGGCACCGCTGTCGCGAAGCGCGGGATTAGCGCGCAGCACACCCGAGATGCGTTCGCGCACAAGGCGTTGATGCGCACGAATAGTCGCGCTGCCGCCGGCTGGAATCGTGCGATACAATTCCAGAAAGTCGCGCAGCAGATAGACCCATGCAGGCTGGCTGGTCATCAATGGTGGCGGGGCAGGCTGATCCATGCCCACACACTGTCAGGCGGCGGTTACTGCGGCGCGCCTTGGCGCGACATGGGTCTGCCTGTCTGCGACATGTCAGACCAGACGCGACACCTCGACCGCGGCGCGCACGAAATCAGCGAAAAGCGGGTGTGGGTCAAAGGGTTTTGACTTCAACTCGGGGTGAAACTGCACACCAATAAACCAGGGGTGGTTTTCATGCTCGACAATTTCGGGCAGCTTGCCATCGGGCGACATGCCAGAGAATGTCAGCCCCTTGTCCTCAAGTTCCTTACGGAATTTCGTGTCCACCTCATAGCGGTGGCGGTGGCGCTCCTCGATCCGGGTGGTGCCATATATCTGCGCCACGCGAGAACCCTCTTTCAACGTGGCACTATAGGCCCCGAGACGCATCGTGCCGCCCTTGTCATCACCCAGCTTGCGTTCGACCTTGTGGTTGCCCTGCACCCATTCCTTCAGGTGGTAGACAACTGGCGTGAAGCGCCGCTTTCCGGCCTCATGGTCAAATTCTTCCGAACCTGCATCTGCAATGCCTGCAAGACTGCGCGCAGCCTCGATACAGGCCATCTGCATACCCAGACAGATACCGAAATAAGGGATCTTTTTCTCGCGCGCATAGGTGGCGGCGCGGATCTTGCCCTCAGTGCCGCGTTCACCAAACCCGCCGGGCACCAGAATTGCGTGATACGCCTCCAGTGCGGGACCGGGGTCTTCCGCGTCGAATACACTGGCATCTATCCAGTCGACCTGCACCCTGACCCGGTTGGCAATGCCGCCATGCACCAGCGCTTCCTTGATGGATTTATACGCATCTTCAAGCTGCACATATTTCCCCACGATGGCGATGCGCACCTCGCCTTCGGGATTGGCCAGCCGGTCCACCACATCTTCCCAGACGGCAAGATTAGGGCGCGGCGCGGGGGTGATGCCAAATGCGTCCAGTACCGCCTGGTCGAGGCCCGCAGCGTGATAGGCAAGCGGTGCCTCGTAGATGGATTTCAGATCATAGGCCGGAATCACCGAGTCGGGGCGCACATTGCAAAACAACGCGATTTTCTGGCGCTCTTTCTCAGGGATGGGCTGTTCAGACCGGCAGACCAGCACATCGGGCGCAATGCCGATGGATTGCAATTCCTTGACCGAATGCTGGGTGGGTTTGGTTTTCAACTCTCCGCTTGCGGCAAGATAGGGCAGCAGGGTCAGATGCATGAAAATACACTGGCCGCGCGGGCGTTCATGGCTGAACTGGCGAATCGCCTCGAAAAACGGCAACCCTTCAATGTCGCCCACGGTCCCGCCGATTTCGCACAGCATGAAATCAACTTCATCCGCGCCAATGGCGAGGAAATCTTTAATCTCGTTGGTGACATGCGGGATGACCTGAATGGTTTTGCCCAGATAATCGCCG
>SLAT01000130.1 GCA_007126715.1 Roseinatronobacter sp. | reverse complement strand
ATCAGCTTCAGGATCAGCCAAAGGGCCGCTAGGAACACGACAAAGGCAATCAGCGCCTGCATCGGACCCAGCACGAATTCCATATCAAATATGCGCAATCCGACAGTCTGGTTGCTGTCCATCAACTGGCCAGCGCCATAGGCAAGCCCAACAACCACAATAACAAAGAGCAGGATTTTGAATAATGTCCAGAACATAGAGACTTCCTTACTCTGTCGAAATGGCGTTGATCAATTCAGGCAAGGCATCGCGCGCGGCAAGGCGCGCTTGAGCCGCGTTCAGCCAGCCACCCATTGCCGCTTGCGCGGGTTCTGGCAATGTATCAATTTCTGCCAGCGCAGTTTCCAGATCCCCTGCCTCAAGTGCTGCACCTGCGCGTGACAGTACAGCGTCGGCATCGTCACCTTGACGCGGAACGGTCGAGCGTGCACCCGTTTGCGCGCGCAGGAAATTTCCAAGACGGTCGGCCGTACTCTCGGCGGGAGCATCTTGCAATGCGACACGCAAGGCGGCGCGCGCGGCTTCAGGGAATTCTTCCTGCAACGTCTCAATCGTGGGAATACCGCTTGCAGCGGGGGTAACCAAGGCCTCGGGCACACGCGCGCCCGCCGCCTCCAGTCGTGACACGGCATCGGCATAGGGCGCACCGGTTTCGAGTGCGGCACGCACACTGTCCAGACCCGATTGCGCAAGCGCTGTATCAACAGCGGCTTCGGCTTCGACCACGCGGCGCTCACCAAGGTCACGCAAATCAGCCATATCCGCACCAAGAGCCGCGATCTGTTCTTCCGCCTCGGCAAGGGCTGCACGCAGGCTGCTCACCTCATCCGACACGGTGCCAACCTGTTGCGACAGGGTGTCGTTCATGTCATCCAACCGCGCCTGTAAAGGTCCAAGATCAGCTTCATCTGCTGTACCGACCTGTCCGCGTAGCTCTGCAAGCTCTGCTTCCAGCGCGGAGACATCTGTTGGTGCCGGAATTGCGTCGATTTCAGCACGCAGCGATCCGATTTCACTTCTGATCTGGCTGATCTCGTCTACGGGACCGGCTGTCTGTTGCTGTAGCCCCAGATAAGCGGCGCCATAACCTATTGCACCCGCAACCAGCCCCCCAAGCAACAATGGGAACACCCCACTCTTGCGCGGTTGTGGTTGCTCTGCAGCCGCGATCGGTGCGGTGTCTGCTGAACTGCTTTGTTCGTGACTGTCTAGCTTGGGTTCATCAACCGGTTCGATGGTTCCGGTCGCCTCAGACCCGTCAGAAGGTTCCAGAGAGGGGGGCGACAGATCGGGCGCGTTCCCCGCATCTTCGGGTTTTGCGCCGACATCTTCGGCTTGCGGATCAACACTCTCGCCTGACGCAGAGGCATCCGATGCAATGTCTTCAGGTTCCGGGCTGGCCTGTGGCGGGGAAATATCTTTTGCCAGCTGCGCTTCTTCTGCGGTCGCTACTGTCGCTTCACTCTCCATCCCCTGAGTTGCGCCTTCAGGGGGCGGCTCTGGTATCTTGGAGCTTTGCGATGCTTCGCTAGGGTCAGCATCAGCATTTTTCGCACTTTGCGCCGTCTCTGTTTCTACCGGGTCATTTGTATCAATGGCGCGTGTTGGTTCCGATTCTGCCTTATCATTGGCGTTCGCTGTCGGAGTTTTCTTTCTGGTCGTTCTTCGCGCCACTTTATTACCCTCACTCCCCAGTGCTGCATTGCTGCCGCTGAACCAATAGCTTCACCTTATCGTGGCTTTCGAGCAGGCTCAAGCGTCTGCTGCACATCGCCGAGCGTTGAGCACATTGACGCGGCATCTGGTCGCGCCGCGATATGACGACTTGCAACCCCCTCAAGGGATACCGCCTTGAGCGCCGCCGCACTGATGCCGATCAGATGCAAACGCGCCTTGGTCGTGTTAATTGGCCGCAAGGCATTTGCCAAAAGACATCCCGAGCGCGGCGAAAATACTGGTAGCACCACATCGCCCCCCTGCTGCAACCTTTGCACCACGGCATCGTCAAGACCGCGCGAAAACTGCTCATACCCGACGACTGAGGATGCATCCTGCCCCAAGGCCCGAAGCGCCGCCGCAATATCAGCCACGGCATGGCGCCCCCGTATATGCATAATCGGCCCCAGAGGCGGAGTTTGCGCCAGATCAGCCAGTAAAGCCTTTGCATCCCCACCTGACTGGTGGACCGTATCAAAACCGGCCTGAAGCGCGGCCTGTGCCGTACGCGGCCCAACAGCCCAGACATGCCAGTCGCGACGATCGGTCGCAAGCACAAGCGCACTGACCGCGTGCTGCGAGGTCACGACAAGCGTGCGCGCGGCGGCGAACTCTGCCTCTTCCAGGGGAAGCAACACAATCTCCAACAGGGGTGCTATCAGAATCTCTTCCTGCCAGCCTGCCTCGCGGGCCTGCTGTGCAAAGCGTTCCGACTCGGGTTTAGGTCGCGTCAGCACAAGGCATGGGCGTTGCAGCATGTTTCACCCGAAGTTCTCATAGGTTTGGGCAGCGCGGGATTGTGCAGCCGATGCGCCAGTGGTAGCTGGAATTGGCCTGCATTGGCAACCGGAGCCGGAATGACGTTTGCCACCCTGATCAACACTGCCACCCCCGAATCCGCAACACTGACCGTGCTGGGGATCGAGAGCAGTTGCGATGATACTGCCGCTTCAGTGGTTCGCCATGCACCGCCAGCCGCGCCAAAGATAGTGTCTAGCGTTGTATGGGGCCAAACAGAATTGCATGCAGGCTTTGGCGGTGTTGTCCCGGAAATTGCTGCGCGTGCGCATGCCGAAAAGCTGGATCTCGCCGTGGAAGGCGCGCTGGCGCAGGCGGGTGTCACGCTGGCCGATTTGGATGCGGTGGCGGTGACTGCGGGGCCGGGACTGATTGGCGGTGTGCTGTCTGGCGTCATGCTGGCGCGCGGGCTTGCAGCCGCAACCGGCCTGCCGCTTTTGGGGGTGAACCATCTTGCAGGCCATGCCCTGACACCGCGTCTGACCGACGAGATACCGTTTCCGTATCTGATGCTACTTGTGTCGGGCGGGCATTGTCAGTTTCTTCTGGTCAAAGCTGCGGACTCTTTTACGCGCCTTGGCGGCACGATCGACGATGCGCCGGGCGAGGCCTTTGACAAGGTTGCCAAACTGCTGGCCCTGCCCCAACCCGGTGGCCCCAGCGTTGAGGCCGCAGCACAGGGTGGCGACAGCGCGCGCTTTGCCTTGCCACGCCCTTTGCTGGACAGACCGGGCTGCGACATGTCTTTCTCTGGCCTGAAAACCGCCGTGCTGCGCACCCGCGACGCACTTGTTGCCGAACATGGCGGGTTACGCAGACAGGATCGCGCGGATCTCTGCGCCAGCTTTCAAGCTGCGGTGGCCGATCTGCTTGCAGGCAAGGCGCGGCGCGCGCTTGCGCTGTATATGGACCTGAACCCTGCCCAGCCCACTCTGGCCGTTGCTGGCGGGGTCGCGGCAAACCTGACGCTGCGCGGCGTCCTGCAAAAGGCGGCACATGACGCTGGTGCGCAATTTTTGGCGCCACCGCTTGCCCTGTGCACAGATAATGCCGCAATGATCGCATGGGCCGGGATCGAGCAAATCCGCGCAGGCAAGATCGAAGCACAAGATTTCGTAGCCCGCCCGCGCTGGCCGCTGGATACTAAGGCAAAGCCCCTGTTGGGCTCTGGCAAGAAAGGAGCAAAGGCATGAGCGTGGCGGTTTTGGGTGCTGGCGCCTTTGGCACGGCGCTGGCTTGCGCCTTGGGCGATGCAATGCTCTGGTGTCGCGACCCTGAACAGGCGGAAACTTTGCAGCGCCAGCGCGAAAACAGCGCGAAACTGCCCGGAGTGCCCCTGCCCGATGGCGTGACCATCACAAGCGATCTGGCGCAAGTGCGTGCCGAAACCGTTCTGCTGGCGATTCCCATGCAACAGACCCGCCCCTTTCTGGAGGCACATGGCAAGGGGCTTCGCGAACGCCGTCTGGTTGCCTGCTCCAAGGGCATTGATCTGGACCTGATGATCGGCCCGGTGGGGGTAATACGCTCGGTCTTGCCCGGTGTGCATGTGGCCCTTCTGACTGGCCCCAGCTTTGCCGACGACATTGCCCGAGGGCTGCCGACAGCGCTGACCCTTGCCTGTGAAGATACAGAGATTGGTATGGATTTGCAGGAACAGCTTTCGACCCCGAATTTGCGACTGTATCGCAATTCGGATGTCATTGGGGCGGAACTGGGCGGCGCATTGAAGAATGTGATCGCGATTGCGGCAGGTGTCACGATTGGCGCTGGGCTGGGCGAATCTGCGCGCGCGGCGCTGATGGCGCGCGGCTATGCCGAGATGCAGCGCCTTGCGCTAAGCCTTGGCGCACAACCCGACACATTGGCCGGATTGTCAGGGCTGGGTGACCTGATCCTGACCTGTGGGTCCGAGAAATCGCGCAATTTCCGCTATGGGCTGGCATTGGGACAGGGCGTGGCATTTGACAGCGCCACAACAGTCGAAGGCGCGGCAACAGCGCGCGCGGTTGCAAAGCTGGCAAAATCACGCAGCCTTGACATGCCGGTAACGCGCATGGTCGCGGCGCTTGTCGAAGGATTGATAACCCTGCCCGAAGCGCTGGCCGCACTGCTGGCGCGCCCCTTGACCGACGAATGAAAGGACTGCCTGAATGCCACTTTACATGATGCTGTGCACCGACAAATCCGGCGCGCTGGAGTTGCGCAAAGCAACCCGCGAGGCGCATCTCTCCTATGTCGCCGAGACAGGGTGCGTGGTGCAGGCCGGCCCGCTTCTGGATGATGCGGGCGAGATGGCAGGCTCGTTGATCATGCTGGACCTGCCCGATATTGACGCCGCGAAACACTGGGGCGCAAATGATCCCTACGCGATAGCCGGATTGTTCGAGACCGTACGCGTGCAGGAATGGAAAAAGGTCATTGGCTGATGCGGTATTGGCTGATGAAATCCGAACCTGACGCATTCAGTTGGGATGACCTTGTCGCAAAAGGAGATGCGGGCGAGGAATGGGACGGGGTGCGCAACTATCAGGCCCGCAACAACATGCGCGAGATGGCGCTGGGAGATCGCGCATTCTTTTATCACAGCCAGAAGGATAAGGCCGTGGTCGGAATATGCGAGGTGATTGCGCTGGCGCATCCGGATTCCACAACGGACGACCCGCGCTGGGACTGCGTGGATGTAAGGGCCGTGAAGCCCCTGTTGCGCCCGGTCACCTTGCAGATGTGCAAGGCCGACCCGCGCCTGAGCGAGATGGCGCTGGTCAAGACCTCGCGCCTGTCGGTACAGCCTGTCACGCCAGAGCAATGGGCGGTTATCTGTGACATGGGCGGGATTGATCCGTAAAGGGGATTGGGGGACTGCCGTCCCCCTACGCCCCCTGCCTCAAGGGGGGCGCGCCCCCCTTGAGAAACCCTGCGGATATTTGAGCAAGGATGAAAGCGCAGGCGCGCTCAGTTCGGAGACTGGCGCGCTGCAAGCAGATTGCTAAGCCAGTCAGGGTCCATTTCGGGCACGGATGACAACAAAAGCTCGGTATAGGGGGCATGGGGGGGTGCGAACATCTGCGCTTTCGTGCCCTGCTCGACAATGGCGCCATGCTGCATGACCACCACATCATCGGCAATGGCGCGAACTGTGGCCAGATCATGGGTGATGAACATATAGGCCAGCCTGAATTCGCCTTGGAGCTTGTCCAGCAATCGCAAAATTCCTTCCTGCACGATCTGGTCAAGCGCGGATGTCACCTCGTCACAGATGATAAGTCGCGGATCGGCAGCCAATGCACGGGCAATTCCGATGCGCTGTTTCTGTCCCCCCGACAACTCTCCGGGCAGACGGTCTATATAGGCGTCCGGTTCCAGTTCGATCATATCAAGAAGCGCGCGCACCCTGTCGCGCAGAGCACGCCCTTTCAGCCCCAGATACATCTCGGCGGGCCGCCCTATGATCTCGCGCAAGGGCAGCTTGGGGTTCAGTGCCGTATCGGCCATCTGATAGATCATCTGGCACTGACGCAATTGCGCACGGCTTCGGGCGCGGTAATCAGGCGGCAATGCCTTTCCATCCAGAAGCACCTCGCCTGCGGCCGGGGGCAAAAGCCCGGTGATCACGCGCGCCGTGGTAGATTTTCCCGACCCGCTTTCGCCCACCACGGCCACAGTGCGGCCAGCGTGGATGTCAAAGCTGATATCGTGCAAAACAGTTGTCTTTCCATAAGCAGCGGTGACCCCCTGAACCGAAACGATGGGGGCTTGCGTGGCTGCAGGCTGCTGCGCGCGTGCAAAGCTGCGCACGGCCCATAGGCTTTTGGTATAGGCCTCGCGCGGGGCGGCCAGCATGGTGCGGGTATCTGCCTCCTCGACCTGTTCACCGCGCAGAAGGATCTTGATGCGATCAGCCATTTGCGCCACCACGGCCAGATCATGGGTAATATATATCGCGGAAGTGTCGAACTGGCGCACGATATCACGGATGGCGGCCAGAACCTCGATCTGGGTGGTAACATCGAGCGCGGTTGTCGGTTCATCGAAGATGATCAGATCAGGGCGGCAGGCCATTGCCATTGCGGTCATCGCGCGCTGTAGCTGCCCGCCTGACACTTGATGCGGATAGCGAAAACCGATCTCGGCGGGATTTGGCAAGCGCATCTTGTCATAGAGTTTGACCGCATCCGACTGCGCCTGCGCGCGGGTCATCACGTCATGAAAGAGCGGCGCTTCGGCATATTGATCAATCAGCTTATGTGCGGGATTGAAACTGGCGGCCGCAGATTGCGCGACATAGGCGATGCGCTGCCCGCGCAATTTGCGCTTTGCACGCTCGGAGGCGCGGCGCAGGTCAATACCGTCGAAGATAATTTCGCCGCCGGAAATACGGCAGCCATCGCGCGCATAGCCCATCGCCGCCAGCCCCAGCGTGGACTTTCCAGCCCCGGATTCGCCAATCAAACCCAGCACCTCGCCCCGGTGCAGGGTCAGGTCCACCCCTTTGATGATGGGCAGCCACGCTTCACCCGCGCGGCCCTCGATATACAGATCGCGGATGCTCAGCAGGGGGGTGTCGGTCATGGCGCTCACTCCTTCAGGCCGGATGCGCGGTGCAATTGCCAATCGACCACGAAATTCACTGCAACGGTCAGCAGGGCAATCGCACCCGCAGGCAGCAGCGGCGTGATATCGCCAAAGGTTATCAGTGTGGCATTGTCGCGCACCATCGAACCCCAATCCGCCATCGGCGGCTTGATCCCAAGGCCCAGAAAGGACAGCGAAGATATGGTCAGGAACACGAAACAGAAGCGCAGCCCGAATTCCGCAACCAGCGGGGCCAGCGCATTGGGCAGGATTTCGTGCCGGATCAGGTACCACGTCCCCTCGCCCCGCAGGCGGGCCGCCTCGATATAGTCCATCACGACAATGCCCTGCGCCACGGATCGCGAGATGCGGTAGACGCGCGTTGCGTCCACCGCAGCAATCACAAGGATCAGCGTCAGAACCGAGGTGCCGAAGATTGTCAGCAGCAGCAGAGAGAAGATCAGCGAGGGAATCGCCATCAGCGCATCGACAAAGCGCGACAGAACCTGATCCAGCCAGCCGCCGCGCAAGGCCGCCCAGATACCCAGAAAAGCACCTACAACAAATGCCAGAGCCGTTGTCGCAAAAGCAATGCCGACAGTGTTGCGCGCGCCGTAAATCAGCCGGGACAGCATGTCACGCCCCAGCCGGTCCGTGCCAAGCGGATGCGCCCCGCCCCAAGGCTGGAACTGGCTGCCAACCACCTCTCGCTCTGCGAACGGCGCCAGAAGCGGGGCAAAGATGGCAACAAACAGATAGACCGCGATAACCATGATTCCGAATGCAGCCGTCAGGGGCATGTCGCGTGCGATGATGGCCTGATTATGCGGCAAGGCGCGTGACAGGCCCGCCCGAAAGACGAAGGCCAAAGCGAAACTGCTTATCAAGAACAGGATCAGGAAAACCGGAAGTGACATGTTCAACCCCGCTTCATCAGGCGAGGATTGGTCAGGGTGGACAGCACATCTGCTGTCAGGTTCAACAGCACATAGGCCGAAGCGAAGATCAGCGCGATGGCTTGCACCACTGCGATGTCACGTTTTGCCACCGAATCGACCATCAACTGCCCAAGACCGGGATAGACAAACACCACCTCGACCACGACCACGCCGGTAATCAGATAGGCCAGATTGAGGGCGATGACATTGATGATCGGGGCCAGCGCATTGGGCAGCGCATGGCGCAACACGATCCGCAAGGGCGAGGCCCCTTTCAGGCGCGCCATCTCGATATAGGGGCTGGCCATCAGATTGATGATCGCGGCGCGCGTCATGCGCATCATATGGGCGGTGACGACCAAGGTCAGGGTCAGCGCGGGCAGAAAACTCATATACAGCTTGTCTGCAAGGCTGCTGGTAGGGCTGATGCGGACCATCGAGGGGAAATACCCGCTTTGCGCCAGCCATAGAACAAGAATATAGGCGACAAAGAATTCGGGAAAGGAAATCGCGCTTAGCGCACCTGCATTTGCCACGCGATCAAAGATCGAATTGCGCCATAACGCGGCCAGCACACCCAGCACCAGCGCAAGCGGCACTGCAAGGGCGGCTGCATAAAGGGCAAGGAAAAGTGTATTCCCCAGTCGCTGCTCGATCATGTCGGCAATGGGGCGGCGGGTCGCGAGAGAGACGCCGAAATCACCCTGCAAGGCACCCGTCAACCATGCCCAGTAGCGCACTGGCGCGGGATCATTCAGGCCAAGCTGCGCGCGCATGGCGGCAAGCGTTTCCGGTGTGGCGGATTGCCCGAGGATAGCCGAGGCAAGGTCACCGGGCAAAAGCTCGGTCGCGCCAAAAATTACGATGGACACCACAAATAGTGTCAGCGCCCCCAGCGCAAGACGCTGCGCAACCATCTTGAGGACTTCGTGCATCGTCCCCCCCTTGAATTGTTATTCTTGCGCCCGCACAGGGGCGAAAACCCCGGCCCGCGTGACGGGCCGGGGGAAATTTGGATCAGGCGAACCACCAACGTTCTACGCAACGGAAGCCGTCAAGATTCCAGTTGGCCGAAATCCGTTCTGGGGTGGCGACATTCAGCGCGGTTGCCATAACGTAATTGTTGTTCATCGGGATGATGACAGACCCCTCAAACGACACGATCTGCTGCATCTCGTGATACATCTCGCGGCGGAGGTCTTCGTCAATCTCGGAGCGCGCCTTGACCAGCAATTCGTTAAACCGCTCATGCTCCCAGAAGCTGTCATTCCAGCTTGAACCGGAGGCATAGCCTGTCGTGAACATCTGATCTTCGACTGCGCGACCGCCCCAATAGCTGGCGACAAATGGTTTTTGCATCCAGACATTGTCCCAGTACCCATCATTGGGTTCGCGCACGAGGTCGATATTGATCCCGCATTGCCGCGCTGTCTCAGCAAATAGCGCGCCCGCATCCACCGCACCGGAAAATGCCGCATCCGCCACATGCAGGGTGACATTCAAGCTATCCATGCCCGCTTCGCGCAGGTGAAAGCGCGCGCGGTCAGGGTCGAATGTCTTGGCTTCCATGTCAGCATGGAAATAACGGTTGGCCGGGCCAATCGGGTTATCATTGGACACAGCCCCATGCCCGCCAAGGATTTTCTCGACCATATCTTCGCGGTCGATGGCGTATTTCAGCGCCAGCCGCACGTTATTGTCGGAAAACGGCGCTTCGCGGCTGTCCATCGGAAAGACATAATGCGCGTTGCCCGGAATGGACAGAATGCGCGCTGTGCCACGCGCTTCAAGCATCCCGATGGTGGCCGGATCGACCTGATCAATCGTGTCCACCCCGCCGGTCATCAGCGCATTCAGGCGTGCGGTGGAATCAACGATCGACAGAATTTCTACCCGGTCAAAATGCGCGCGGTCGAATTTCCAGTAATCAGGGTTGCGTGTCAGGCTCGCCTGAACGCCGGGCTCGTAGCTTTCGACCACATAGGGGCCACAGCCATCGAATGAAGTCGGATCAATCCGGCCATCGGTTCCGGGCATGATCGCCAGATGATAATCGGACATAAGATAAGGGAAATCGCCATTTGGCGCGTCCAGTGTGACCACGACATTCTGGCCGTCCACGCGAATATCGGTGACCGGCTCAAAGAAGGTCTTGATCGCAGAGGTCGTATCTTCTCCACGGTGGTGATTGAGTGACGCCAGCACATCTTCCGGCGTGACTGTCTTGCCAGAATGGAAGGTCACGCCTTCGCGAATCTTGAACACCCAGGTCGCGCCATCGGTGCTGTCCCAGCTTTCGGCGATCTCGGGAATAAGCTGGCCCTCGTTGTTCACCTCGATCAACTGGTTGTGGCGCGATGCGGCAAAGACCTGCACATACAGGTTATCCCACAGGCCCGGATCAAGCGAGTCCGTGCTGGAGCCATGCCCGATGCCGACACGGAACGTACCGCCGCGCTGCGGCTCTGCATGTGCCTTGCGCATTCCCGCGGGCAGGATAAGACCCGCGGCACCCAAGGCGGCCGCACCCTGCATTAAACCACGGCGTGTTACGCCATGACGATTGTTCAAGTTTTTCATGTTCGTCTCCCTGTTGTCATTGTCGCCGCAAACCTTTGGCCTAGACGCAATCCTGCCCAGCCCAATGGCCGTAGCGGTGCCACCTTCCCCAGATTATCATGAGGGGTTGTAACAGAATTACAACTGAATTGATGTATCTGACGATAGGTTTAACGGCTGTCGCGCGCCAGTCAACCCTCTGGCTTGATTGATTGGTCAGTCAATAACTGTCACAAGCAGGTTTAGTCGCGCCCGACACGCGCAGACCGCCCGCCACGGCGTTTGGCAAGCAGCGTGTTGCGTTGTGGCAGTTCGGCCATGATCTGACTGCGCTGATCATGGCTCATGCGTGACCATTGGGTGATTTCGTCGATTGATCGCAAACACCCGACACATAGCCGCGCATCAGGATGAATGATGCAGGTTTTCACGCAGGGGCTTTCGATCTCGTGTCGTTTCCATATCTGGTCAGTCATGCGCCCTGCTCACTTTGGTTCGAGAGAGATAAACGTGCAGCGCCACTCTGCCAGAGGGGGAAGCACCTGAATCAGATATTTTTTCGCCGGATTACAGCGATCCGGTCAAGTGCGCCTTGCAAGATCACACCTGCGGCAACGTGATCAATGACTTCTGCGCGCTTGCGCCGGGATGTGTCCGCCTCCAGCAAGGCCCGTTCGGCAGCCACGGTGGACAGGCGTTCGTCCCAGAAGCTGATGGGAAGATCGGTCAGGTTGGACAGATTTCGCGCGAAGGCACGCGTAGACTGACAACGCGCACCCTCTGATCCGTCCATGTTGCGCGGCAATCCCAGCACCAACCCCGCGATTTCGCGCGCTGCTGCGATTTTCAGCAACTCCAAGGCATCTGGCTGAAACTTGCTGCGCCGGATTGTCTGCAAAGGAGACGCGACCGAAAGCATCCTGTCAGAGACGGCAATGCCGATCGTCTTTTCACCCAGATCGAGCCCCGCCAGCGCCCGCCCCGATGGCAGGATACTGGCGAAGTCCTCGAAACTGTCAAACACTGCCATCAGGGGCCTGAAACGCTAAGGCCGGCCGCTTCGGCAGCTGCATTTATCAATGCAAGGTCTTCGGCACGAGCAGCAAAGACCGTGCGCGCCTCTTGCAGGATTGCAACCGCCTGCTCTTCGCGCTCCAGCACTGCCATCGCGCGGATCAACTGCGCCCATTCCTCGGCCGTGCCGCCCTCATTGGCAAGCCGTGCAGACAGGCCCCCGACCATGTCTTCGATCATCTGCGCGCGTTCTTCAGGGGGCATCTGCTGCGCGGCTTCCAGATCAATCTCGTCTGGGCCGCGTGCACCCGCCGGTGCGGGCCTTGGGGGAAGCTGGTAGCGTGGCTCACCGGAAATGCGCGCAAGCTCGGGCAGTGCCGCCCTGATCTCGGGCATCCAGGGCGCATCGCCGGGGCTAAGGTCGTGCAATCTGCGCCAGACGCGGAAGGTCATATCCGGGCGGCCAGTTTGCGCATACATACGACCAGAGTAATAGAGCGCGACGTTATTCGTCGTGTCGCGCTGCAAGATCTGCTCGATAATGTTCTCGGCCTCGGGTGACACGAAACCACCTGTCGCAATCACCATCAGATCCAACAGATAGGCGTAATCTTCAACACCGGCCTCGTCCTCTTTCAATTCGATCACGCGAACCTGCGCTTCGATCGCGGCACGGTAATTGCCAAGGCGTGCCTCGTTCTGGGCCAACAGGTTAAAGCCCGTAACATCAAGGGGCCGGGAACTCAGCGCCTCGCGCAGTTGCGCGACCATCGGTTCCAACTCGCTCCGGCCCGGAAAATCTTCTGGCTCGGGGAAAGCGGCGGCAAATTCCGCTTCCATCTCTGCCTGACGCGCGCGGTTGCGGCGGATCTCGGCAGCGTCGGCGTGACGCTCCAGCAAGGGCATGTCGGAATATCCGGGTGCGCCGACGCTAAGATACAACAAGGCACTGCCTGCTACCGCCAGCACAATCGTCGCAAACGCAATGGCACGCATCACCGTTGGTGCAGGGCCACCAACCGGGCGGCCACGATCGCTTTTGTCCAGCTCCAGAATCCGGCGCGAGACTTCGAGGCGCAGACGCTCTGCCTCTCCCTCGTCAATTGTCCCGCGTGCAAGATCTGTTTCAATTTCTGTGATCTGGTCGCGATACACGCGCATTGCGCGTTCCGTCCCGTCAGCGGCCGCCACCTGCCCCGCCCGTGACATGGCGCGCAGCAAGATCACGCTGACTAAAAGCGCGATGACAAAGAAACCGGCGCTCTGAACAAAAAAGCTCATTCTTCCTCCTGACAATTATGCCTTCTCTACCTTGTCTTGAGGGGACGCAAAAGCCGAAATGGCACCTGCCCCCCTCACAATCGGGCCAACCGCGACGGCAGGTCGCAGCTTTGGGTGATTTCGGTTTTCGTCGCCCAAGTGACGCTTCTGGAAAACTGCCCCGCTCTGCTGTAGGCGACACAGCACACACCGCCCTGACGCAGGAGTCGCCCGCGCATGACACGTTATTCCGCCTTTGCCATTGCCAGAGAGGCCTTTCGCCAGCACAGCGGCTGGAAACAGGCCTGGTCCAGCCCCGAACCGAAACACGAATATGATGTCGTGATTGTCGGCGCAGGCGGGCATGGACTTGCCACGGCCTATTACCTCGGGCACCGCTACGGCATCAAGAATGTCGCGGTGATCGAAAAGGGCTGGCTGGGCGGCGGCAATACCGGGCGCAACACCACAATCATCCGCTCGAATTACCTGCAAGACCCTTCGGCGGCGATCTACGAGAAATCGCGCAGCCTGTATGAGACGCTGTCGCAGCAATTGAACTACAACATCATGTTCAGCCCGCGCGGGGTGATGATGCTGGCCCAGACCGAACATGAAAAACGCGGCTACCTGCGCACCGAGCGGGCAAATGCGCTGCAAGGGGTCGAAACACGCTTTATCCAGCCCGCCGAAGTCAAGAAACTGGTGCCAATCATCAATCTGGACGGACCGCGCTACCCTGTGCTGGGGGCCTTGTGGCAAGCACGCGGCGGCACGGCGCGCCATGATGCGGTGGCATGGGGCTATGCGCGGGCGTGCTCGGATATGGGGATGCATATCATCGAGCAATGCGCGGTTACGGGTGTCGAGTCTGACAATGGCACGGTCAGCGCTGTGAACACCACAAAAGGCAGGATCGGCTGCAAGAAGCTGGGCATTGTCGTGGCGGGCCATTCAGGCGCGCTGGCCGATATGGCGGGCTTTCGGTTACCTGTCGAATCCGTGGCGCTTCAGGCGCTTGTGTCAGAGCCGATCAAGCCCTGCATGGATGTGGTCGTCATGGCCAATACGGTGCATGGCTATATGTCGCAATCCGACAAGGGTGAGATGGTCATTGGCGGCGGAGCAGACGGGTTCAACAATTACACCCAGCGCGGATCGTGGCACCACATAGAGGAAACCGTGCGCGCATTGGTCGAAACCTTCCCCATGATCTCGCGGTTGAAAATGTTGCGCCAATGGGGCGGGATCGTGGACATGACAGGCGACCGCTCGCCCATCATCTCGAAAACGCCGCTGGGAAACTGCTTTATCAATTGCGGCTGGGGCACGGGTGGGTTCAAGGCCATTCCCGGCTCTGGCTGGGCCACGGCAGAACTGATTGCGAAGGGAGAGCCGGGACCATTGAGCGCGGAATTCTCTATGACCCGCTTCCGCGAAGGCCGCTTTATCGACGAGTCGGTCGCGGCGGGGGTGGCGCATTGACGCAGCACCCAGAAATAACGGCCAATTCTTGCCAGAAACGGTATCGCCCTATGGTGAAACTCAAAAATTCATGCATACATCTCTCGCAGTTTCATGTGGAGGGATCATGCGTAACTCATTTGAAAAATTCGTCGCGCGGATGCAGGCAAGCCCGCACAAATTGGTGGGATTCGGCCTTGGGCTTCTCGGGCCGCTTACCCTTGCCGCAATTTTCTGGGCGCAGACCTCGGGCGGCCTTGCCGGGCCGCTGGTGGACCCGCGCCCACCAGCATTTGTTGTCCAGACCGACTGACACGCGGGCCTGCGCACCGGTCGGCTTTGCTGTTCGCGCGCCTGTAAAAATCGGTGCTTTTCACACCAACACCCCCCGCGCGACAACATGCGAGTTTTCGCGCGGCGGGGCGTGCTTGCGCATTCCATCCATGCCCCCCGCAGCCGCTTGGTCACATAACACGGTAATATCATACGTGCGGCCTGCGATGGAACGGAACGTCAGCCTACATGACCGCGTTGTCTTTATGAGAAATCCTTATCTGGAGATAGAGACATGGTCGACAACAATACCCCACACACACCTCCGCGGGTCCCCGGCGTTGAGCCGGGCGCGCGGAATGAAACCCATATTCACACGCCCCCATCTACCCCACGACCCGAGAAGCGCAGCAACACTGCGCTGGCCTTCATTGTCGGCGGTGTCGCGGTCGGGCTGGTCATTCTATACTTCCTGTTTGACGGCTTTGGCACCAATAACGCCGCGCCAACAAGCAGTGGCGCTGTTGACAGTTCGACCAGCATCACTGTCGAGCCGGGCACATCCACCACGGAAACCGCACCCGCACCAGAGCCAGAGGCAGCACCTCAAGCGCCAGCGGCCACAGATGATGCTGGCGAAGCAGCACCTGAACCAGCGCCCGCTGACTGAGACAGCCAGCCGCGATTCCATTGACAACGTTACCCAAGCCGGGCGTTTTGCGACGCCCGGCTTTGGCATGTCCCGCCATCACGGCGAAGCAAGAAAGGCGCGCTCATGCTGCTGTTAACCTGCCCCTGCTGCGGCGTCACAGCCGAGGAAACCGAGTTCGCGCCGGGTGGCGAGGCGCATCTGAAGCGCTTCGGCCCCGGCTCTGCAGATGGCGAGTACGAATCCTACATGTTTCAGCGCAAGAACCCGCGCGGCGTGCATTTCGAGCGCTGGCGCCATGCCTATGGCTGTGGCAAATGGTTTCTTGCTGCGCGTGATACGATGACGCTGGAAGTGTTCGGCACCTACCCTGCCCAGACGACGGAACCCCCACCCGAGATTATTGCCAAGATCAAGCTAAAACGCCCGGAATGGGAGGGTTTTCAATGAGCCATCGTCTTGCCACTGGGGGCCGGCTGATCGACCGCGCCCAAGAGCAGAAATTCACCTTCAACGGAAAGCCCATGCGCGGCTTGAAGGGCGATACGCTGGCCGCAAGCCTGCTGGCGAATGGCCAGATGCTTCTGGGTCGGTCGTTCAAATATCATCGCCCGCGCGGGGTCGTTGCCTCTGGCGCAGAGGAACCCAATGCTCTGGTTGGACTGGGGCGCGGCGACAGCTATGAGCCGAACCAGCGCAGCACCACGACCGAATTGTTCGACGGGCTGATTGCAGAAAGCCAGAACCACTGGCCCAGCCTGAATTTTGACCTTCTGGCGCTGAACAGTCTGGTGCCGCAATTCCTGACGGCAGGGTTTTACTACAAAACCTTCATCCAGCCGCGCGCCTTCTGGAAGCATGTGTATGAGCCGATCATTCGCCACTCTGCGGGTCTGGGCAAGTCGCCCAAGCAAGACGCGCGCGACCCTGACCGTTACGAGCAGATCTACGCGTTTTGTGATGTGCTTGTCATTGGTGGTGGGATTGCAGGGCTACAAGCCGCGCTGACCGCCGCACAGACGGGCGCTAAGGTCATGCTTTGGGAACAGACCGCGCATTGGGGCGGCCGCGCGCCGGTTGACATGGTCGAAATCGACGGCGAGCCAGCAGATGTCTGGATCAGGAGAACCGTTGAAACCCTTGAAAACATGCCAAATGCTCAGACTCGCCTGCGCTGCATGGGCGCGGGTGTCCATGATCATGGCTATGTTCT
>SLAT01000011.1 GCA_007126715.1 Roseinatronobacter sp. | reverse complement strand
GAACTCATCCGGGCCCGCCTCCAGAAAGCGGGCCTCGGCGGCTTCGGCGGTCGGGTAGAAGAAACCTTGCGTCAGATAGATCGCCTCGGCCACCTCGCCATACTGGCTGCGCCGCGCGCCGTGATGCACCAGATTGGTGCGTTTGCCGAAATTCGTCATGCCAGCCCCTTTGGCCAAAATAAAACCCCCGACACCAGACGGTCGGGGGTCATACCCTGACCACTTTAGCGGCTTGTTTAACGCGGCCCGCAATCGGGTGACAAATCGCCGCGAGTCGACTGACTGATCTGGGCTTTAGGCAGTTTGCCCGCTCCGGTCAAGCTTTTGCCTCATGCTCACTATCAAGCCGCACCCATGCAGGGCACAGGGTGGTGGGTGGCCCTGAACTGGCGCTGTTCAGGCGACATTCTCCAATGCAACCTGCGGCACAACGCCCAAGGCATGACACACATCGCGTGTCAGATGCGGGCGGTTGAGGGTGTAGAAATGCAAATCCTCAACCCCTTCGCGCACCAATCTGTCGCACAATTCGGTGCATAGGGCCGTTGCCAGCAATTCCTCGCGCCCGTCGCGGGTGGCTTTCTCAAAAGCGTCATCCAGCCAGGCAGGCACCGTGGCCCCTGTCGCAAGCGCGAATTTGCGAATACCCGACCAGTTCTCGATCGGAACAATGCCGGGGATGATCCGGCCTGTGATCCCCTCACGCGCGCAAGTGTCGCGGAACCTCAAGAACGTGTCCGCTTCAAAGAAAAACTGTGTGATCGCACTATCCGCCCCTGCCGCGAATTTGCGCTTCAGCCAGCGCACATCGGCCAGCGTATCGGCAGCCTCGGGGTGCGGTTCGGGATAGGCGCCCACACGCAGGTTGAAATTGCCGGTCGCGGCAAGCGCCTCGATCAACTCGATGGAGTTGGCAAACCCATCCGCATTGGCTGTGAACTTTGCCTGCCCTTTCGGCGCATCACCTCGCAAGGCCACAATCTCGCGCACGCCCGCTTGTGCGTAGCTGTCCGCAATCGCCAGTGTTTCAGCGCGCGTGGCATCGACGCAGGTCAGATGCGCCGCGACATTCAGCCCGAATTGCGCCCCGATGGTGGTGACCGCTTCATGCGTCAATTGCCGCGTGGTGCCCCCTGCCCCATATGTTACCGACACAAAGGACGGCGAGAGTGGCGCCAGCATGCGCACCGTGTCCCATAGCCGAAAGCTGGCATCCAGCGTTTTGGGCGGGAAGAATTCGAAAGACACGCGCGGTGCGGACATTGTGCAAGCTCCATTTCTACTGCCCTCTTGTGCCACGCCCGCGAATGTGAAACCAATTCATTATCTTCAACACCATTATGAGTGCGACATGCATATCGAATTCCGCCACCTGCGCACGATCAAGGCCATACACGAAGCGGGCGGCCTTGCCCGCGCGGCTGATCTGCTGAACATGACGCAATCGGCGCTGTCGCATCAGGTCAAAGGGATCGAGGAACAGGCGGGGGTGGAGTTGTTCGCCCGCCGCTCCAAGCCGCTGAAACTCTCGGCTGCGGGCCTGAAGATGCTGCGCGCCGCCGAAGATATCCTGCCGCGTGTGGCCGCGCTGGAAGAGGAATTCAGCGGGTTGGTCAAGGGGCGCTCTGGCCGGTTGCATATCGCCATCGAATGCCACGCCTGTTTCGACTGGCTGTTTCCGGTGCTGGAGCAGTTTCGCAAGGCATGGCCCGATGTGGATGTCGATATCCGCCCCGGTCTGGCCTTTGACGCCCTGCCCGCGCTGCGCCGCGAAGAGGTGGACCTTGTCATCTCCTCCGACCCTGAAAAACTGGAAGGGGTCAGCTTTCTGCCGCTTTTCGACTACGAGCCGGTCTTTGTCGCCGCAGCCACCAGCCCCTTGGCGCAAAAACCCTTTATCGAGGCGGCTGATTTCCGCGACCAGACGCTGATCACCTATCCGGTCGAGCGCACGCGGCTGGATGTGTTCACCCAACTTCTGACCCCCGCCAAGGTCGAACCCCGCGCGATCCGGCAGGTGGAACTGACCGCAGTGATCCTGCTGCTGGTGGCATCGGGGCGCGGGGTGGCGGTGCTGCCCGACTGGGTGCTGCGCGATGTGCGCTACCATTCCGACTATGTAACCAAACCCCTGACCGAGGACGGGCTGACCCGGCGGCTATATGCCGCCGTGCGGGATGAGGATTCGTCCAAGCCGTTTATGGCGCATGTGTTACGGTTGGCGCGGACAGAGCCGGTGAAGTTGCAACGGGGGTGAGGGAGCAGTTACGTAAGGGACCGAAAGTTTCTTCGATTCACAAGACTACTGCAGGCTCCACGTGATATTTGAACTAATATTGGCTTTCATCATCCGGAGCTGGTAGTTGTTTGAGTTCTTCGGGTGCTGGCAACTGATTATATTCCTCAGTATTTCGCCGCGTTATTCCAGCTACTTCGTTCATCCGGTCTGTCAAAGGCTTGATGTCGACTCCAAACTTCTCCAGAGTTTCTCCCAGATCATTTATTCCACCACGGACTATATCAAAGAGTCCTTTTTCCTGATGGACCTGTTGCTCAATCGCAGCAATTCTATTGAGTAGCCTTCGCTTATGTGGTTGATCAAAATCAAGCGAGGAAAATACGATCTTTCTCATATCTGCGCACAGCTTGATCACGCGCTCTCGATCTTCCTTATTTAGTTTAAACGTAGGCAGCAAAGCATCTTCTGGCTTCTTGTCTGTTGCATTTCTTTCAATCACCATATTCGGAAATTTTCTGGAAAGCTCCATTACACGCCGTAGCCGCAATAAGAATTGTAATTGCGTTTCCGTTACTACAGTATACTTAAAGCTATTGACAATAGAGATGAACTGCGCTGGCAACTGCTCTTTGCAAAGCCCCGACAGTAACTGTAGTTCATCTAGATCAGCATGACTAAATTTTTCTGCGCTTCTGTCTAGTTTATCCAACAATTGGATAAGCTCTTCCAATGGATCAGCGTCTTTCATCCAAAAACCCCACGTGAAATTAATAGATTAAACCAAAAAGAACTATGATACACGAATTCATCAATTACTAACTCCAACCCTCAAATCTGTCTTAACATCTAAACTCTCGCGCCCACCAATGCAAGCTTACACCCCCTTCACATCCCCCCCATCCCGGCGTATAGCGCCCTCTGACCCAACCTAGGAGCCGTTCGGATGCAAGGCAGTGCTAACCTCAACCTGATGATCAAGGCCGCCCGCAAGGCAGGCCGCGCTCTGGTCAAGGACTTTCGCGAGGTCGAGAATTTGCAGGTCTCCAGCAAGGCCGCAGGGGATTTTGTCAGCCGCGCCGATATCGCCGCAGAAAAGATCATCCGCGAAGACCTGATGGACGCACGCCCCAATTACGGTTTTCTGGGCGAAGAATCAGAGGAACTGTTGGGCACAGACCCAACCCGCCGCTGGATCGTCGACCCGCTGGATGGCACCACCAATTTCCTGCACGGGTTGCCGCATTGGGCCGTGTCCATCGCACTGGAGTTCAAGGGCGAGATCGTCTCGGCGGTGGTGTTTGACCCCGCCAAGGACGAGATGTTCGTGGCCGAAAAAGGCATGGGCTGTTTCATGAATGACAAGCGCATGCGCGTGTCCAACCGCAACACGCTGATCGAATGCATCTTTGCGACCGGCGTGCCCTTTGCCAACAAGAAAACCCTGCCCGCGACCTTGCATGATCTGGCCCAGCTTATGCCTGCCTGCGCCGGTGTGCGGCGCTGGGGGGCGGCGTCGCTGGACCTCGCCTATGTCGCTGCGGGGCGCTATGACGGGTTCTGGGAGCGCGAGTTGAAGCCGTGGGACCTTGCCGCCGGTCTGTTGCTGGTGCGCGAGGCGGGCGGTTTCATTGACCCCATCCGCCAAGGCGAAAGCATTCTGGAACGCGGTGAAGTGATCGCCGCAAATGCGGAGATTTTCCAAAGTTTCGCCAAGATCATCCGAAACCGGCCGGAGTAAGCACCGTTCAATGGCCAGTCAGGCAAGACCGACTGGCCCGGCCATAAGGTTACACTTCCCTAGCTGCCCAGACGGCGGATAAACGCGTCTGAAAAGCCCATTCCGCGAACGGAGCCGAGTGCATATTGCGCCTCGGTGGGGGAGTGGAACGGCCCCAGAGTGACCACATCATACCCTTGCGACCTGTGGACCCGCGCAGGCATGCCGGAATTCAGCAATCTGGCGCGCAGCCGCGTGGCGTTGGACGGGTTTGCAAAACTGCCCACCTGCACCACATTCCCCGATGCTCCGACCGGGCGATGGGGTGTCACCTGCCCATGTTTCTGCCCGCCATCCGGCAAGGCGATCGGGGCGTGTGGGTCAAAAGTCGAGCCGTTCTGGATCGGGTCGAGGAACAGTGCAGGGCTGGTTACGCAACGCACCAGCGGGCGGCCCAGCGTGGTATCGACCAATTGACCATATGGCGCGCTTGACGGGCAAGACGGGTGGCGGCCGGATGCATCTGCGCGTGGCAGGGCAGGCCGACGCGGGGTTCGCGTAGCGGTCGCACGTGGTGCAGCCCTTGGTTGCGCGACAGGTGCTGGTGCGGATGGGACCGCCGGATCCTCGGCTTCGGCCACAGGTTCGGGCGCGGGTACTGGCGCAGCCTCTGCCTGCGCATCTATGCTGGGGGGCGCGTTGCAAACAGGTTGGCGGTCTGGTCCATAGCGCGGGATCCATGTGATCTCGCCACCAAAGGTCGAGCGCAGGAACACACAGCCGCGACTGTCAACATATTCACGACCCTCGAACCCCGCGGGTGGCAGCTCTGCCGGGTCAAGCCCATTGGTTTGCGCCTGCCCCATCGAGGCAAGCACAGCAGCAAAGCCACAAGCCATCAAAAACGTCTTCATCAAATCCCCCATCACAACGGCCGTAGAATGCACCCATAGCACCTGTAAAGCAAAGGCTAATTGCCCTTGAGGTCACGCTATACTGTGCCGAAAATGCGGTCGCCGGCATCCCCAAGCCCGGGCACGATATAGCCCTTGTCATTCAAATGCGAGTCGACCGAGGCCGTGACGATACGCACATCCGGGTGTTCGCGCGCCATACACGCCATCCCTTCGGGGGCTGCAAGCAGGCATATCAGGCAGATATCGGTTGCCCCTGCATCTTTCAGCAAAGAGACTGCGGCGGCAGAGGAATTGCCCGTCGCAAGCATCGGGTCGACCACGATGACCAACCGCCCGGACAATTCTGGCGGCAACTTGCAATAGTACTGCACGGGGCGCAGCGTTTCCTCATTCCGGTACAGCCCGACAAACCCGACCTTGGCCGTCGGAATCACATCCAGAACCCCGTCCAGCAGCCCATTGCCCGCCCGCAAGATCGAGACAACGACCGGGTCGGCGCCTGCAAGCATGGGCGCCTCCATTTCTGTCAGCGGCGTGGTGATGGTCTGGGTTTTCAACGACAGGTCACGCGCGGCTTCATAGGTCAGCAACAGGCTGATCTCGCGCAGAAGCCGCCGAAAATCCGGCCCGGGTGTGCGCGCATCGCGCATCAGCGACAGTTTGTGTTGCACAAGCGGGTGGTCAACAAGGGTCAGCTTGGGATGGGTCATTTGGCCTCAAGTTTCTTGGAAAGTGCAGTGCGGGTCTGATCATCGCAGAAAGCCGCATTCAAGGCGGTTTTGTTGATCTGGACAAAGTCTTCTTCCTGCCATGCGAAAGCATTGGCAAGGGCGTGATACTCGTGCGTCATATCCGTATGGAAAAACGGCGGGTCATCGGTAGAGACTGTCACCAACACCCCCTTGCGCCGCAATCTGTCAATCGGATGCGCGGTAATCTTCGGATACAGGCCCAATGCGCTATTTGATCCGGGACAGACTTCAAGCACGATGCCAGACTCGGCGAGATACGCAACCAATGCGTCATCCTCTATCGCGCGCACCCCATGCCCGATGCGTGAAACACGCAGATGTTCAAGCGCAGCGCGCACCGACTCCGGGCCGCCCCATTCGCCAGCATGTGCCGTCAGCCCCAACCCGGCTTCGCGCGCGGCATCGAATGCATAAACAAAATCGCTTGGGTGAAACTGTCCCTCGTCGCCCGCAATGCCAAAGCCTGTGATGAAAGGCCCAGCCGTTTCCTGCGCGCAACGCGCGATCTTTCTGGCCTGTTCAGGACCGAAATGACGGATGCAGGTGATACATCCGCGCAAGGTGATCCCCAGCCGCGACTCTGCCGTAGCGGCCGCCGCTTCCATCGCGGCCAGATAGTCACGCCATGCAATAAGGTCACCACCGCCGCAGAAATCGGGCGACAGGAAGGTTTCGGAATAGACCACATTGTGACTGGCCGATTGCTCTAACACTGCAAGGGTAAGGTCGTGAAAATCCTGCGGGCTGGTCAAGACTGTGCAGGCGGCTTCGTACACGCGCAGGAAATCCGGGAAATCGGTATATACATAGTTGCCGCGCTCATCGAAGATTCTTGACAGATCAACCTTCTTGCGCGCGGCAAGGCTTCGGATAAACTCTGGCGGTGCCGCGCCTTCCAGATGCAGGTGCAATTCCACCTTGGGCAACAGGCGCAGATCGGTCATGGCAGAAAACTCCGTCCGGGGCCCTGAGCAGGGATGCCCAGATGCGCAGCGATGCTTGCGGCAACATCGCAGAAGGCGCAATGCCCAATTTCACCCGTGCCGGTACCTGCCACAAGAACCGGCACCCGCTCTCGGGTGTGATCGGTGCCGGGGGCTGTGGGATCATTTCCATGATCGGCCGTGATGACCATCATATCCCCCGGTCGCAACTGTTCCAGCGCCAGACCCGCGATCTTGTCAAAGCGCTCCAACGCGCGGGCATACCCGGCCACATCGCGCGGGTGCCCATAAAGGCTGTCAAATTCGACAAAGTTGCAAAAGGTCAAGGAATTTGCCTCTGCTTTGGCAATAAGCCGTAAAAAATGTTCGAAAAGTGCAAGATCGTCGGCTCCCTTATGCAGCTTGTCGATCCCCTGACCCGAGAAGATATCGCCGATTTTCCCCACTGCGTGCACACGCCCACCCGCACCTTGCACCCAGTCACACAAGGTCGGCGCTGGCGGAGCAATCGCAAAATCGCGACGGTTACCCGTTCGCGAAAACCCGCGCTGCGCATCACCAACAAACGGTCGTGCAATGACACGTCCCACCCGCATCCCATGCAAGACAGGTGCGAGTGCTGCGCAAAGGGTATATAACCGCTCCAGACCGAACCTCTCTTCATGCGCTGCAATCTGAAAGACACTGTCGGCAGAGGTGTAACAGATCGGCCAGCCACTGCGCAGATGTTCGGCCCCCAAAGCCTCTACAATCGGGATTCCGGCTGCGTGACAATTGCCCAGAATTCCCTGTGTTCCAGCCAGCGTACAGACCTGCCTGACCAACGCATCCGGGAATGCAGGTGTCGTCTTTGGAAAATATGTCCATTCCCAAGGCACAGGAACCCCCGCCAATTCCCAATGCCCGGACGGCGTGTCCTTGCCCAGCGACGTTTCAGTTGCCGCTCCCCAGCGCCCTGCCGGCACGGCCTGCAATCCCGGTGTTTGTGCCCCCGACGCCAGCCGAATTGCCGCTCCAAGCCCAAGCCCGTCCAATACTGGCAGCGCCAAGGGACCGCTGCGCCCGACATCTGCCTGCCCCGCGGCACAGGCTTGCGCAATATGGGCGAGTGTATTGGCACCCTCATCACCAAAATCCGCCGCATCAGGCGCGCCACCGCATCCGACAGAATCGAGAACAACAAGAAAAGCGCGCGGCATCACGCCTGGTCCATGTGACCGGCACCAAAAGCCCCGGGCAACAACTCGGCCACGCTCGTGACCAGCCGCGCACCCTGAAGCGAACATAGTGTAACCTGCACATCCTGCGCCGCAAATTCCGCGATCTTCTGGCGGCATCCACCACAGGGGGGTACAGGGCTTGGGCTATCGGCAACGACAACCAGTTCGGTTATCGTCGTATCACCCGCGGCCACCATCGCGGCAATAGCCCCGGCTTCTGCACATGTCCCCTCAGGATAGGCGACATTCTCGACATTGCAGCCTACAAACACGGCCCCAGAACCAGAGCGAAGCGCCGCGCCCACTTTGAAATTGGAATATGGCGCATAGGCGTTTTCGCGCACCTTGCACGCTGCATCATAGAGCGTCATTCTAACCTCCAGCAATTTTGCAGATTTTGCGCTGCAAGCCTTTGCTTTGCAAGCCAAGAGCGACATCCCGTATCAGAAGCGAAAATGCCTTTGCCAGAAAACCGGACTTGTCGCCAGAAAATATTTGTTTAATGCTAAACAAATGCTGCGGGAGAGACAAAACATGCCTGATAATTCGACAGATGACGCACGCCACCCGGCACTTTTGTATCATGAATTCCCCCGCCCCGGGAAGTTGGAGGTGCGCCCGACCAAGCCATTGGCGAATGGTTACGATCTGTCGCGCGCCTATTCTCCGGGCGTCGCCGAAGCCTGTCTGGAGATCAAGGCAAACCCTGATGAGGCTGCCCGCTATACGATCCGTGGTAATCTGGTGGCGGTTGTTACCAATGGCACAGCGGTGCTGGGCCTTGGCAATATCGGCGCATTGGCATCCAAGCCGGTCATGGAAGGCAAGGCCGTTCTTTTCAAGAAATTCGCCAATATTGACTGTTTCGACATAGAGCTAAACGAAACCGACCCGGAAAGGCTGGCCGAGATTGTCTGCGCAATGGAACCGACCTTTGGCGCGATCAACCTCGAAGACATCAAGGCCCCTGACTGTTTCATCGTCGAGAAGATCTGCCGCGAACGGATGGGGATTCCGGTTTTCCATGACGACCAGCATGGCACAGCCATCGTTGTGGGGGCAGCGGCGACAAATGCGCTGCGCGTCGTGGGCAAACGCTTTGAGGACATCAAGATCGTCAGCACTGGCGGCGGTGCTGCGGGCATTGCCTGCCTCAACATGCTGGTGAAACTGGGCGTAAAACGCGAGAATATCTGGCTGTGTGACATTCATGGCCTAGTGTATGAAGGCCGCGAGTTGGACATGAACCCGCAAAAGGCCGCATTTGCCCAAGCCACGGACAAACGCACCTTAAGCGAAGTAGTCGAAGGCGCAGACCTGTTTCTTGGCCTGTCTGGCCCCGGTGTCCTGACGCCTGAACATGTGGAACAGATGAGCGCGCGCCCGATTATCTTCGCGCTTGCAAACCCGATGCCCGAAATCCTCCCCGAGGTCGTGCGCAAGGTCGCACCGGATGCCATTATTGCCACGGGACGCTCTGACTTTCCCAATCAGGTCAACAACGTGCTGTGCTTTCCTTTCATCTTCCGTGGCGCGCTGGATGTCGGCGCGACCGAGATCAATGACGCAATGCAGATTGGCTGTGTCGAAGGGATTGCCGCACTGGCCCGCGCCACGACCAGCGCCGAAGCGGCCGCCGCCTATAAGGGCGAGCAGCTGAGCTTTGGCCCTGATTACCTTATCCCCAAGCCTTTCGATCCGCGCCTTATGGGGGTTGTGGCAAGTTCCGTGGCCAAGGCCGCGATGGAGTCCGGGGTGGCAAAGCGACCGGTTGAGAATCTTGAGGCTTACAAGGCTGGTCTGGATGCCTCGGTCTTCCGTTCTGCGATGATCATGCGCCCGGTCTTCGAAACCGCGCGCCAGACCGAACGGCGCATTGTCTTTGCGGAAGGCGAGGATGAACGCGTCCTGCGCGCGGCTTCGGCCATGCTGGAGGAAACTGTCGAAGTTCCCATTCTGATTGGCCGCCCCGAAGTGATCGAGATGCGTCTGGAACGCGCGGGCCTGTCGATCAAGCCCGGGCGCGATTTCGAATTGGTCAACCCGCAGGACGACCCGCGCTACCGCGATTACTGGCAAAGCTATCATGCCCTGATGCAGCGGCGCGGTGTGACACCCGACCTTGCCCGCGCGATCATGCGCACCAACACCACTGCGATTGGCGCAATCATGGTGCACAGGGGTGATGCCGACAGCCTGATTTGCGGCACATTCGGACAGTTCCTGTGGCACCTCAATTACGTAACCCAGATCTTGGGCAATGCCGAACGTCACCCGGTTGGCGCCCTGTCGCTGATGATCCAGCAAGAAGGCAATCTGTTCATTGCCGATACTCAGGTGCATCCAAACCCCACACCAGAACAAATTGCCGAAACTGCCATCGGTGCTGCCCGCCATGTGGGCCGGTTCGGAATAGCCCCCAAGATTGCCTTGTGCTCCCACAGCCAGTTCGGCAACCTCGACACACCTTCGGGGCGCAACATGCGGGCCGCCCTTGAGATACTCGATGCGCAAGGCGTTGATTTTGACTATGAGGGCGAGATGCATGTTGACGCCGCCCTTGACCCCGATTTGCGTGCAAGACTGATGCCAAATGCCCGCTTTTCAGAGCCTGCGAATGTGTTGATTTTCGCAAACACAGATGCGGCCAGCGGTGTACGCAATATCTTGAAGGCGCGTGGCGGTGCGCTGGAAGTTGGGCCGATCCTGATGGGCATGGCAAATACAGCACATATTGTGACACCCTCGATCACGGCGCGTGGATTGCTGAACATGTCGGCGCTGGCAGGAACGCCCGTTGCGCAATACGGCTAGACCATTTCCGGGGACAAGTTTGCAAAACCGCCCCACCAACCAGATGCCAGAGCAGTCTGCGCCCATATTTGCAAATCTGGACCCAAATTAGTTGCAGATTTTGCAAATTTTCTTTTGCTGAACCTGAGTGTTGCCGGTAACAGGCATTGCAGCCCTGCTTGCCTGTCGTCTATTCCTTATCGAGGTATATCTTGGGAGGGAACCATATGCGCTACGCTCAGCTCTATCAGCAATCCATCACCGACCCTGAAGGGTTCTGGATGGAACAGGCGCAGGCGATAGAGTGGATTAGCCCCCCCTCGAAAGCATTGTTTGACGACAAGGCCCCTCTGTATCAGTGGTTCAAGGATGGGCTGGTAAATACCTGTTGGAATGCCTTGGACCGCCATGTTGAAAACGGGCGCGCAGATCAGGTCGCGGTGATCCATGACAGCCCCGTCACCAACTCCATCACCCGCCTGACCTATCGCGAAATGCGCGACCATGTTGCAAAGCTGGCTGGTGCGCTGGCCGCACAAGGGGTCACCAAAGGGGATAGGGTGATTATCTATATGCCAATGGTGCCAGAGGCCCTGATGGCAATGCTGGCCTGTGCGCGACTTGGCGCTATCCACTCGGTTGTGTTTGGCGGCTTTGCGGCGCATGAACTGGCTGTGCGCATAAATGATGCAAAGCCAAAATGTATCATCGCAGGATCTTGCGGAATAGAGCCGGGTCGCGTTGTAGCCTATAAACCACTGCTTGACGGCGCCATAGCCGAAGCCACCCATAAGCCGGATTTCTGCGTAATCTTGCAGCGCGATGCCCTTCAGGCCGAACTAATAGAAGGGCGCGACCATGACTGGGCCGAGTTTGTGAAGGATGCAGACCCCGCCGATTGTGTCCCCGTCGAGGGAGATCATCCGGCATATGTTCTGTATACGTCCGGCACGACCGGCCAGCCAAAGGGTGTGATTCGCGCCACCGCAGGGCATTTGGTCGCGCTGAACTGGTCGATGAAGAATATCTACAATGTCGATCCGGGCGACGTGTTCTGGGCCGCTTCAGATGTCGGTTGGGTCGTGGGGCACAGCTATATCTGCTATGCGCCGCTGATCGCTGGCAACACCACAATTGTGTTCGAAGGCAAGCCCGTCGGCACGCCCGATGCTGGCACCTTCTGGCGCGTGATATCCGAGCATAAGGTGAAAAGCTTCTTCACCGCTCCGACCGCCTTTCGTGCAGTCAAACGCGAAGACCCGAAGGGCGAGTATGTTGGTAAATATGACCTATCTTGCCTGCAAACCGTTTATCTGGCGGGCGAGCGTGCGGACCCTGACACGATCGTCTGGGCGCAAGACCAGTTGAAAGTTCCGGTGATTGACCATTGGTGGCAAACCGAAACCGGGTGGGCCATTGCCGCAAACCCGGTCGGGTATGAAGCACTCCCCGTCAAACTCGGCTCGCCCGCTGTGGCGATGCCGGGCTATGACCTTCAGGTGCTGGACGAGGGTGGGCATCCGGTCCCGCGCGGAACGCTTGGCGCGATTGTCCTCAAACTTCCCCTACCCCCTGGCACATTGCCCACCCTTTGGAACGCCGAAGAGCGCTTTCACAAAAGCTACCTTGACCAGTTTCCCGGTTATTACGCGACAGGTGATGCGGGTTACATGGATGAAGATGGCTATGTCTATATCATGGCCCGCACGGATGACGTCATAAACGTTGCCGGACACAGGCTTTCGACGGGCGCGATGGAAGAAGTCTTGGCCAGCCATCCTGACGTGGCTGAATGCGCGGTGATTGGCGTGGCCGATGAACTGAAAGGTCAGTTGCCGCTGGGCTTTCTATGCCTGAATAAAGGCGCTGATCGCAAGAATGACGAGATTGTTGCCGAATGCGTTCGACTTGTGCGCGACCAGATCGGTCCTGTTGCGGCCTTCAAGCTTGCGGTCGTGGTCGAAAGGTTGCCCAAAACCCGATCTGGCAAAATATTGCGTGCGACGATGGTCAGCATTGCAGACAGCAAGCCGTTCAAAATACCTGCGACCATCGACGACCCCGGCATCCTTGACGAAATTGCGAATGCATTGAAAAACCTTGGATATGCAAGAAGTTGACGTGGCGTAAGCACTTTGTGCTTGCGTTTTTGTAGAGGTTGGAAGTTGATTCAAAACAATGTAAATCTCTTCAGGATTGAATATTCTCGGTTTTAGAAAGCGAAGTAATTTGCAGCCCCTTTTCCGCAAAGGCAGCCATGACAGCCCGGATATGTGACCAAACGCAACTGGATGCACTTCTGAATTTGGGGGGGCGTGCGCTCTGCGATCAGTTTGTCGCTGACCTGGGCCGGTGTCAGGCCCGGCTCACCGAAGCACTTGGCTTGGCATCTGCCGATCAGCGACAAGGGCTGGAAATGGCCCGGTGTGCATTGCACGAGTTGCGCGGAATTGCACTGACAGTTGGCGCAACATCGCTGACCCGCTACTGTGCCAAGGCTGAAGCGTTTTGCGATCTTGGTCACATCAAGGAAGTGCTGGAGGCCCGAACAGAAATCCTCGCAACCTGCGATGCATTGACGGTATTGATTAATGCTTATTCCGAAAGGACGTCATAATGAGCGCTGATGCATCATCTTCAGCAGGGCAGCTGCTTCTGGTTGAAGATACGCCATCGCTGCTGATGTTGTATCGGACAGTGCTGAACAGGGCTGGTTACAGTTCTATCAGCGCGACGAACGGGACCGAGGCGCTTGCAAAATTCGAGGACCACAGGCCCGGTGTCATCATGCTGGACCTGATGTTGCCCGACATGGACGGCATGGCAGTTATGCGCCAGATACTGGCAAAACAGCCCTCTACCCGCGTGATTGTCATCACCGCCAACGGATCAATCGACAAGGCCTTGGAGGCCACCCGCAAAGGGGCGCATGAATTTCTTGTAAAGCCATTGGGTGACCAGCGTCTTGTTGCGGCAGTTGCCAATGCCCTGTCCGAATTCCGCACGCAAACAGGTGCGGCCAAAGCTTTGCTGCACACACCATATGATCTGCCGCTAGCGGATTTTCTGGGCAATTCCGACGTGATGCGGCACCTGACCCAGAAGATCAAGGCCGTCGCGAAATCAATGGCGCCTGTCTTCATTCTTGGCGAGAGAGGTACAGGCAAGAAAACCATCGCGCGCATGGTGCATGAACAATCGCAACGTGCGACAAGACCTTTGGTCAGCATAAACTGCTCGGCGCATGACAGCGACGATCTGGAAGCGGCCCTGTTTGGCATTACGCCGGGCACTCTCGGCGACAGGGCCGAAAACTCTGGGGCGCTCAAGAATGCAGATGGCGGCACGCTGCTGCTTGAAAACCCGCAAGACATGACCCTTGAGTTACAAGCCCGGCTGGTTTCAGCTTTGCAAGCTGGCAGTTTCATTCCTGCTGCCGGTTCTGCACCTGTACCGATTGATATTCGCCTGATCAGTTGCGCCCGCGCCCACCCCACCGAAGAGATGCATGCTGGCCGCCTGAGTGAAGACCTGTATTACAGGCTTTTCGTTATTCCGCTAACGATGCCCCCACTCAGCAAGCGTGGCGATGACATCGTGCAACTGGCCACAAGCTTTCTCGCCCGCATAGCGCGGCAGGAAGGCAAGACGTTTACGATTGTATCAGATGATGCTGCCAACATTTTGCTAAAACATCAGTGGCACGGAAATATTCGCGAGCTGATCAACGTCCTGCGCCATGCAGTCGTCTTGCACCAAGGGCCAAACCTGACCAGTGAAATGCTGCCGGAAGACATGATTACCCATGCGCGCACCCCCAAGTCCAACGTTCATCAAGATGATGCGCTCAAAGGCTTCGAGGCCGCGATAAAAGGGCTGACGATGGCAGAGATCGAGCAGCGCGCCGTCATGGCTGCAATTGAGCGACATGCCGGATCAATTCCGCAAGCTGCACGAGAACTGGACATCGCCCCCTCGACCATCTACCGCAAACGCGATGTATGGACAAAATCCAAAGACTGAGCGCGCGCGCAGCATTCTGATCACCGGCTGTTCCTCCGGGATTGGCTATCATGCGGCACATGCCCTAAAGGCGCGTGGCTGGCACGTCTTTGCCACGTGCCGGCAAGAGCAGGATTGCGCCCGCCTGCGCAACGAAGGTCTGGACAGTTTCCGGCTGGATTACACCGATACAGACTCAATCCGCGGCGCGATGGCTCAGGTTTTGGAGGTCACCGGCGGTAAGCTGGATGCGCTGTTCAACAATGGGGCCTATGCAATTCCGGGCGCTACCGAAGACCTGCCCACCGATGCCTTGCGCGCCTTGTTCGAGACAAATCTTTTCGGTTGGCATGAACTGACACGACAGGTCCTGCCAGTCATGCGCGCACAAGGACATGGTCGTATCGTGCAGAACTCTTCAGTGCTGGGTTTGGCAGCATTGAAATGGCGCGGGGCCTATGTTGCCACTAAATTCGCACTCGAAGGGCTGTCAGATGTGTTGCGGCTGGAACTGGCAGGCACGGGCATTCATGTCTGCCTGATAGAGCCAGGTCCAATAACCTCGCGGATCCGGGAAAATTCGATTCCGCATTTCGAAACCTGGATCGACTGGAAGAACAGCCCCCGCGCAGACCAATATCGCGAAAGCCTGCTGGCGCGGCTATATGACAAGCGCGAACCCGATTTCTTTGAGCTGCCCCCCGAGGCCGTGACCCGCCGCCTGATTCACGCGATCGAGGCAAGACGCCCCAAACCACGCTACTATGTCACCACCCCCACGCGCCTGCTGGGAAGCATCCGGCGGGTCTTGCCCACACGCGCGCTGGACTGGATTTTGGGCAAATTGTAAACTGTCGCAAGATTTAGGGTCGCAATCACGCGCAACCTCGCTAAGTTGCAGCACCAACGCCAGTCCCCGAAAAAAAAGGAATGCGCAATGCTGACTGACCCACTTTTTCTGCTAGCCGCTGCGGCGTCGCTTGTGGTGCTGGTCGTTCTGGCTGTAGGTATCGGCGGTTTCGCGCGCGGCGGGGAATTCAACCGCAAACACGGCAACCGCATGATGCGCTGGCGCATATATGCGCAGTTCGGTGCCGTCGTGCTGATTATGATTTTTGTCTATTTCCGTTCTAAAGGAGCCTGAGATGGTCGTACTGAACAAGATCTACACCCGAACTGGCGACGCCGGCGAGACCGCGCTGGGCAATGGTGCGCGCGTGGCAAAACATGCGCAGCGTGTCATAGCCTATGGCACTGTAGATGAACTGAATGCCGCAATCGGCGTAGCCCGCCTACATGCCACAGGTGACACTGTCGCCTCCTTCTCGCGCATTCAGAACGACCTGTTCGATCTGGGTGCCGATCTGTGTCGCCCTGACATGGAGCGAGATGCCGAAGCCGAATACACGCCCCTTCGCATGATCCCATCGCAGGTGGACAGGCTGGAGGCCGAGATCGACACGATGAATGCCCGCCTCAAGCCGCTGCGCAGCTTCATTTTGCCCGGCGGCTCTGCTCTGGCGGCGCATCTGCATGTTTGCCGTACCATTGCGCGCCGGGCCGAGCGTGAAACCGTAGCTCTGTCCGCGATGG
This sequence comes from Roseinatronobacter sp., assembly GCA_007126715.1. GTDB lineage: Bacteria > Pseudomonadota > Alphaproteobacteria > Rhodobacterales > Rhodobacteraceae > Roseinatronobacter. Next base: position 316 of record SLAT01000011.1, on the reverse strand, counting down.
AGGCCGTGAACGAATCGGCTGTCAAATACCTGAACAGGCTGTCCGACTGGTTCTTCGTTGCTGGCCGCATTGCCAATAATGATGGGGCTGATGACATTCTTTGGGTTCCCGGCGCCAACCGTTAGCGCACGCAGCGGTCAAAACGCGGCGTCGTTAGGGAGTGATGCGTCGATTTTGCACTGTTTTCCACCGACTCGCCCCGCTACAAACACTTCAGGAAATAAATTGGGAGAAACACGCTGATGAAGGTGCTCGTGCCAGTCAAGCGCGTGATCGACTATAACGTGAAAGTCCGCGTCAAGGCGGATGGCAGCGG
>SLAT01000260.1 GCA_007126715.1 Roseinatronobacter sp. | reverse complement strand
CTGCCACGCACCTTGTATGCGGAAAGGCTCCGGGACGGTTTTGCACAAGAAAAAGCCCCGCCGGCACAGGTTTGTGCGGCGGGGCTGATAACGGCCGCCATAGCCGTTATTGGTTAGTTATCGATCAATCCGTACTGCTGGCGTTCAGGAAACCGAGTACATCAATCCGGTCCTGTTCGTTGCGCAGCCCGCGAAACGCCATCTGGTTGCCGGGAATGTAGCTGTCGGGGTTTTCCAGCCAGGACAGAAGCGATTCAACAGTCCAGACGCCCCCATGTTCCGACAAGGCCCGAGAATAGCGCCAGCCTTCGGCCACACCCACGTCGCGCCCGATGATATTCACAAGATGCGGCCCGCCACGGTTTTGTTCAGCATCATGGACATGGCAGGCGCGGCATTGACGCCACACGCTTTCACCATTGGAAATATCCGCACTGGCGAGAAGGGCCGGCGCATCGTCGTCACCAGCAGCGACATCTTGCGCTGCATCTTCGGTTGCTTCAGCCACGGCCACCTCTGCTTCTGCGGCATCTTCAGTTGCCTCAGCCTCGGCCACCTCTGCTTCTGCGGCATCTTCAGTTGCCTCAGCCTCGGCCACCTCTGCTTCCACAGCATCTTCGGTCGCTTCAGCCTCGGCCACCTCTGCTTCGACAGCATCCTCCGTCGCTTCAGCCTCAGCCAGTTCTGCTTCAACAGCATCCTCGGTCGCTTCAGCCTCAGCCACCTCTGCTTCTGCAGCATCCTCGGTTGCTTCAGCTTCAGCCACTATGGGTGCTTCATCAGTGTCAGCAGCAAGCGCCTGTGTCCGCGCCGCCGCCGCTTCGCTGGCAAGGTCGCGCGGAACCCGGTAGACGGACGGAACCGTTGCCGTCAAGGTTTCTTCGACTGGTGGGTTCGCGCGTGCGGCAACCGCGCGCTCTCTAGCGCCAAAAGCGTCTACAAGCACGATCAGAAACAGCAGGATCAAGCCGCCGATCACCAGGACACGCACCGCCCCGTCGCCCGGCACTTTTTTCCGAAGTTCTTCTAACCAAGGCTCCATTCCGACCTCCAAAAACAATGAGTACATTAGCGTAATCAGTATCCGAAGTCTTATATCTGCAGCAGGAGAGTTTCCAGATGCAACCGTAAACATGGCGCGTTATGTCACGGGATATGCGCCAAAGCGCTATAACACTGGATACGCGCGCATCACTCTTGCGAGAGGCGTCGCGCCTCGGCCAGAAGGGCATTCAGCACCGGGGTGTGCGGTTCTCTCCACGGCGCGATCAGCCCAACCTGCTTGGCACCGCCGTCGCCCTGCAAGGGCACGGCACAAAGACCCGGGGTCGCGGCGAACAAAGTCGCGGTGTGGGCATTGACCACACTGACCCAAGGCCCCTCTTGCACATGGGCGACCAGTGCCACGACAGAATTCGATTCCAGTTGCGGCGCGACAGGCACATCCGCGCGCGCAAGTTCATTATTGATGATCCTTCGGTTCTGCATGTCCTGCGTCAGCAGGCATAGCGGCAGATCAGCCAGTTCGGCCCAATCAAGCGCCGCGCGGTTAGCCAGAGCATGATCACCCCGCATCAACAAAAGATAGCGCTCCTGATACAGCGGTTCGGTCACCACGCGACCCAAGGGTTCGTTATCCAGATACGACACACCTGCATCAAGTTGCAGGTTGTCGATCTGGTGCAGAATTTCTATCGAGGATCGCGACAGGATCTCGATCTTCACATTGGGATGGCGGCGCAGATAGGGGCCGGTCAGTTGCGCGATCATTGGCAGGGCCGTGGGCACCACGCCAAGGCGCAGATTGCCCGACAGGCCGTGACGCGCGGCGCGCATCTCTTCTTTCAAGGTGCGGGCGTCACCCACGATGCGGCGCGCCCAGTCCAGAACGCGCGCGCCCTCTGGGGTCAGCCCCTCAAAACGCGCACCGCGCCAGACAAGCTGCACGCCCAACTCGCCCTCCAACTGCTTTATGGCTGATGACAGCGAGGGTTGGCTAACCCCGCATCGTTCTGCCGCGCGGCCAAAATGGCGCTCGGTGGCAAGGGCGATGAACATTTCCAGACGGTCAAGCATGATGGTGCCTATCTGACCCGAGTGGGGCTGCAGGCGCAAGCGTGCATTCTTTACCTCGCCTCTTGTTGAGCCGCCACAACCGCCTTACATGCAGCGCCATGAACAAGATTTTTTCGTTTATCAAACGCAAACCTTCGGTGGCTGTCATTCGCTTGCAGGGCATGATTGCCAGCGGCGGAAATCCGGGGCGGCTGAATGATGCCAGCCTTGCGCCGCTGATTGAAATGGCGTTCCGGCGCGGCAAGCCCAAGGCGGTGGCGCTGGTCATCAACTCTCCCGGTGGCAGCCCGGTGCAATCGGCGCTGATTGCCGCGCGTATTCGCAGACTTGCGACAGAGGTGGAGATTCCGGTCCACGCCTTTGTCGAGGATGTCGCGGCCTCGGGCGGGTATTGGCTAGCCACAGCGGCTGATGATATTTTTGTTGATGGCAATTCGATTGTCGGATCGATCGGGGTTATTTCGGCAGGGTTCGGCCTGCATGAAGCCCTGAGCCGCTACGGGATTGAACGGCGGGTCTATACCTCGGGCAAATCGAAATCCCAACTTGACCCGTTCAGCCCCGAAAACCCTGAAGATGTGGCGCGGCTGCGCAACTTGCAGGATCAGGTGCACCAGAATTTCATCGCGCAGGTGAAATCGCGGCGCGGGGCGAAGCTGGCCGATGATGACAGCCTGTTTACGGGCGAATTCTGGGTGGGCAACCGCGCGGTCGAGCTTGGTCTGGTGGATGGGCTGGGCCATCTGGTGCCGATGATGAAGGACCGCTACGGCGAAAAGGTGCGGTTTCGCATTTATGGAATGCGCCGTCCCTTTCTGTCCCGTCTGGGGCTGTCGCTGCTGTCTGACACGATGGCGCTTGCAGAAGAACGCGCGCTTTATGCCCGCTACGGGGTGTAAGCCGTGATTATAAAGATCGTTGCCGCATTTCTGGTTTTCATGGTGGTAATGGGCGCGATCCAGAAATTTTTGAACCCGAACCACAAGACCCCTCTGGACAAATTGAGGTCCGCGAAACTGCCCCGCCCCCGTAAATGTAGCCGTTGCGGCAAGTTCATGCTGCGTGGCGACGCGTGTGATTGCAAGGAAAAATAATTCATGTTGGTCGATCTTCTGCTTGTTGCAGGAGGACTTGTTCTGCTCTTGTTTGCAGGCGATTTCCTCGTACGTGGCGCCGTCAACCTGTCACTAAGGCTGGGTATTCCTGCCTTTCTGGTGGGGATGACCGTTGTCGCATTCGGCACATCTGCCCCTGAATTGCTGGTGTCGGTTCAGGCGGTGCTCGCCGGTGCGGGCGGGCTGGCGCTGGGGAATGTCGTCGGGTCCAATATCGCCAACATCCTGCTGGTCATGGGCGCACCTGCGCTGATCGCCCCGGTGCTGCTGGGCCGCGAAAGCCTGCGCGATTTCGGGATCATGATCGGGGCCACGCTGCTGTTCATTGTACTGGCCTTTACGGGTGTTATCGGGCTGTGGCAGGCGTTGGTATTACTGGCGGCTTTCGGACTGTTCATGGCAGACAGCATCATTCGCGGCAAAAAGGCACGTATTGATCTGGACGAGCTTGAAGGCGCGGACCCCAACCTGCGCGGGCCAAAGATTGCGATATATCTGGCGCTTGGGCTGATCGGCCTGCCCATCGGCGCGCAACTTCTGGTCACCGGCGCGGTGGATATCGCCGAGTCGCTGGGCGTATCCGAAGTGGTGATCGGCTTGACGATTGTCGCCATCGGCACCTCGCTGCCGGAACTGGCGACAACCCTCATGGCGGCGCTACGGCGTGAAGGCGGAGTGGCGCTGGGCAATATCCTTGGATCGAACCTGTTCAACCTTCTGCTTATTCTTGGCGTGGCGGGTCTGATCGGCCCGATGACCGTTCCGGCCGAGATGCTGCGGCTTGATCTGTGGGTGATGCTAGGCGCGGCTTTGGTGCTTGCACCCTTTATCTGGACCGGACGCCCTGTCGGGCGATTGTTCGGGGTCGTATTGCTTTTGGCATATGGGGGCTATCTGTGGGCTTTGTTTCACAGCGGGGTTTGATCGATGGGCAAGGCTTTGGTCACTGGCGCGGCTCAACGCCTCGGGCGGGCGATGGCGCTATATCTGGCGCAGCGCGGGCATGATATCGCAATTCACTATGCGAGTTCGGCACAAGCGGCCGAAGATCTGGCCCATAAGATAGAGGGGATGGGGCGCAAGGCGGTATGCCTGCGCGCCGATCTGCTGGACGAAGCCGCCCTTGCGCCGCTGGTGCCTGATGCAGGTCGCGCGCTTGGTGGGCCAATGACGGTGCTGGTCAACAACGCCTCGATCTTCGAGCAGGACTCGATTGCGACGGCAACCCGCGAAAGCTGGGACAGGCATATGATGTCCAATCTGCGTGCGCCCTTCGTCCTGACCCAACATTTTGCGGCGCAATGTCCACCGCCAATGCACGACAGCGCTGGCGAGCCGGTGGCACAAGGATTGGTCGTCAACATGATCGACCAGAAAGTGCGCAAACTGACACCCGAGCATATGACCTACTCCATTGCCAAGATGGGGCTATGGGCTTTTACGCGAATGGCCGCGCAAGAGCTTGGGCCGGCAATTCGGGTCAATGCGATCGGCCCCGGGCCCACCTTGCAAGCGGCTGACCAGCCTTCGGACCTGTATCAGCATAGCCGCGAAGTTACGGTGCTGGGGCGCGGTGCGAACCCAGACGACATTACCGCAGCCTTGGGTTTTTTCCTTGATGCACGTGCTGTTACCGGCCAGCTTTTATGTGTCGATGGAGGGCAGCATTTGATCTGGAAAACCCCT
>SLAT01000124.1 GCA_007126715.1 Roseinatronobacter sp. | reverse complement strand
CCTTGAACCGACCCGGAACCGCGCGCCAGCGGTTATGCACAACGCCAAGAATCCGGTAGCAGTCTTCAGACGTGCCGGTAATTATGCGAAAGCCGTAAATGTCGGACAGGCGCGAAAAGGCCAGATCCTTTTCCTGCATCTTGCGCCACACGGAATAGGGTTTCTTGGCGCGCCCGTAGACATCGGCTGTCACTTGCGCACGCTCTAGTTCCGCGCGGATGTCGGCGCTGATACGGTGCACGACATCGCCCGCTTCGCGCTGCAAGGTAATGAAACGGCGCAGAATCGAATTGCGCGCCTCGGGGTTCAGCACGCGAAATGCCAGATCTTCCAGTTCTTCGCGCATCCACTGCATACCCATGCGGCCCGCAAGGGGGGCATAGATATCCATCGTTTCGCGGGCCTTCTGCGCCTGCTTGTCAGGACGCATGGACCGGATGGTGCGCATATTGTGCAGCCGGTCTGCCAGCTTGACCAGAATCACCCGCAAGTCGCGCGACATGGCGATCAACAGCTTGCGGATATTCTCGGCCTGCTTTGCCTCGGACGATGACAACTGAAGATTGGTCAGCTTGGTGACCCCATCGACCAGTTCGGCAATCTCGTCGCCAAACAGGCGCGCGACTTCGGAATAGGTCGATTTGGTATCTTCTATCGTGTCATGCAGCAACGCCGTGATGATCGTTGCATCATCCAGACGCATCTCGGTCAACAGGGCTGCGACCGCGACGGGATGTGTGAAATAGGGCTCTCCCGAGTGGCGAAACTGCCCTTTATGCATGGATTCGCCATAAGCCCATGCTTCTCGGATCAGTTTCTCGTCACTTCGCGGGTTATAATTGCGCACAAGTGCGATCAGATCGTCTTGCGTGATCACGCCTGCGGCCCTTCCCTGCCTGTCATTCCGGCCCCGACACCAAGACGGCGCGTGGGGCCAGAGTAACTCAGCCTGCCTGCCCTTGCGCTTCCATCAGCGCGCGCAGCATCTGCTCTTCGCTCATACCGTCCTGTTCAGGGGCGTCGCGTTCGGCGCCGCCCATCAGCAGAGCCATGTCGTCATCCTCGGGCATATCGACTTCGATCTGCGTTTGCAGGCTTTCGATCATACGCTCGCGCAGGTGGTCGGCAGATTGTGTTTCCTCTGCGATTTCACGCAGGGCAACGACAGGGTTCTTGTCATTGTCACGATCGACCGTGATCGGTGCCCCTGCCGCAATTTCACGGGCGCGATGCGATGCGAGTGCCACCAACTCGAAACGGTTGGGAACCTTGTCGACGCAATCTTCCACTGTTACGCGGGCCATGATGTCTCTCCAGTCTGCCGGATATGTCGGGTCAAGAGGGCTGCATACTGCGCCTTACAGGATATGACAAGCGCTTGCAGCGGCATTCCGGTGTGAATTTACTGTGAAATCGGCCTAATTTCCGCCAAATCAGCCGGATCAAGCGCTGCGTGCATTTGTGCCACGGTTCTTCCCAGCACGGGATGGCGCCAATCGGGCGCGATATCCATCAACGGAACCAGAACGAAGGCGCGTTCATGCAAACGCGGATGCGGCAAGATCAACTCCTGCGGGGCGAGGCGCATCTGATCTTTCAGGTCCAGGCCCGCCCAATACTGATAGCTGGCCAGATCAGGGCAAATCTGATCGCCGACAGCCAATAAATCCAGATCCAGCACGCGAGGACCCCAGCGTTGCTCGCGCCTGCGTCCGGCCTGCGATTCGATATCGTGCAGAATTTTCAGAATCGCTTCAGCGGGCTGATCGCTCTCACACATCACCGCAGCGTTCACAAAATCGGGACCGGCACCCGCCGGGAAACAGGGGGTCCGATATACCCTGCTCTTGCTTACAACTGCAGATAATGATTGCGAAATTTCACATACTGCAGTAGTGACCTGTTCTAACGTACTATCCTTTTGCCCTTGTATGTTACCCCCCATGGCGATCAACACCCGATTGCAATTCCTGAGGCTATGATTATTTCTCATGTTATGATGTGACGCATTGCCTATCCCATATGTTCTTATTCAGCCATTGATCGGAACCGTTATGCGTCATTACCCGAAACACGCTCTATTGTAAGGTAAATTGGATGTTCTACAAAGATGAACGTCTTGCGCTTTTCATCGACGGCGCCAATCTCTACGCCGCTGGAAAAGCTCTGGGCTTCGACATAGACTACAAGTTGCTGCGGCAAGAATTCATGCGCCGTGGAAAGCTTCTGCGCGCTTTCTACTACACGGCCCTTTTGGAGAATGAAGAATATTCTCCGATCCGCCCTCTGGTAGATTGGCTACACTATAACGGTTACAATATGGTTACGAAAACCGCCAAAGAGTACACAGACTCTTTGGGCCGGCGCAAAGTCAAAGGCAACATGGACATAGAACTGGCTGTGGATGCTATGGAACTGGCTCCAAGGCTTGACCATGCGGTGCTTTTCTCTGGCGATGGTGATTTCAGGCCGTTGGTCGAAAGCCTGCAACGTCAGGGTGTGCGCGTGTCTGTCGTGTCGACCATTCGCAGCCAGCCCCCGATGATTGCCGATGACCTGCGGCGTCAGGCCGACAACTTCATTGAGCTGGACGAGTTGCGCGATGTGATCGGTCGCCCACCGCGTGAACCAAGGTTCGACAAAGAACCTGACGCGGAAATGTCGGAACACTGATATCAGCACGACCAAAGCGACCGCCAGCCATGATGCTCAACGCGTCTGGCTGGCGTCTTGCGTTTAATATGACAAAGCATACACACTGATCCGGGATGAACTGGGTCAAATGGGATCAGGGCACTCAGACACCTTCACCAGATCGCGCCCGCGTCAATCAGCCTGCGACATAAATGCAAAGATCGCACCTCTATTCAGTATTTTTGTTGCTCCACCACAAAGAACGCCCTATGTAATGCTGCAAGCGCAAAATAGATATAACGATCAGATTGGAGTCTCACATGCCACATGATGGACAAGCCTTGCACACACCGCTTATCGCAAACCTGCTTGATGTGACGCGCGCTGCATTGCCACCCGTCGAAAACGTGCTGGCAGACGCGCTGACGGCAATGCGCGAACGCATCGCGCCCGGTGGCAAGGTCGATGCAACCTTGCTGGAATCCGATCAGTATGCAGCGCATGGGCTGGCATGGCTGGCAACCTATGTGGAAAGCCTGCGCCAGATGCAGGGTTGGGCAGAGCGGTTGAAAGACGAAAACCGCTTTGGCGAAATGGAACAGTTGATCCTGCAAATCGGGTTTGGTGAATACCTGAACCAGATCGCAGGCGGAATTGCGATGAATCAGGGCGAAGTCGCACGGCTCGCGGATCTTGGTGTTTCCGCCGATCTGGACACCGACGCCGTCGGGCAGTTGCGCCGCGAAGGCAACACCGATGCCGCCCGTATGGCGCTGGTGACCTGCATGCGCTCCAACCACGGGCGCGCCACATTCGGCGCGACAGGGCTGGATGAAGAATTGGAAATGATTCGCGACCAGTTCCGCCGGTATAGTGACGAACAAATCGCCCCACATGCCCATGAATGGCACCTGAAGGACGAGTTGATCCCGATGGAGGTGATTGAGCAACTGTCCGAAATGGGCGTGTTCGGTCTGACCATACCGGAAGAATTTGGCGGACTGGGAATGCCGAAATCGGCTATGGTCGTTGTATCAGAAGAACTGTCGCGCGGCTATATTGGCGTGGGCAGCCTTGGCACCCGGACCGAGATTGCGGCAGAACTCATCATCTGCGGTGGAACCGACGCGCAGAAGGAACACTGGCTGCCGAAACTGGCCTCGGGTGAAATTCTGCCTACAGCCGTGTTTACCGAACCCAATACCGGGTCAGACCTTGGCGCTTTGCGCACACGCGCGGTCAAGGCGGGCGAGGATTGGGAAATCACCGGCAACAAGACATGGATCACCCATGCCGCGCGCACGCATGTGATGACAGTTCTGGCGCGCACCATCCCCGACACGACAGACTACCGTGGCCTGTCCATGTTCCTCGCCGAAAAGGAACCCGGCACGGATGAGCACCCCTTCCCCACCCCCGGCATGACCGGCGGTGAAATCGAGGTGCTGGGCTATCGCGGCATGAAGGAATACGAGCTTGGCTTTGACGGCTTCAAGGTCAAGGGCGAGAACCTACTGGGCGGGGTCGAAGGTCAGGGCTTCAAACAGCTTATGCAGACCTTTGAATCCGCGCGCATCCAGACTGCGGCCCGCGCCATCGGTGTGGCGCAAAACGCGCTGGAAGTGTCGATGCAATATGCCGAAGATCGCAAGCAATTCGGCAAGTCTCTGATTGAATTTCCACGCGTTGCCGCCAAGCTAGCGATGATGGCCGTGGAAATCATGATTGCACGTCAGTTGACCTATTTCAGCGCCCGCGAGAAAGACGCTGAGCGCCGCTGCGATTTGGAAGCTGGCATGGCCAAACTTCTGGGCGCACGTGTGGCATGGGCCGCCGCCGATAATGGCTTGCAAATTCATGGCGGGAATGGCTTTGCACTGGAATACCAGATCAGCCGCATTCTGTGCGATGCCCGCATCCTCAATATCTTCGAGGGGGCTGCCGAGATTCAGGCGCAGGTGATTACCCGGCGTCTGCTGTAGCGCAGGCCGGATAGCCAGTCTGACATGGGGCGCGCGGAGGGAGGAGCCGCGCGCCCCAAGATTTCCATCTAGAGCAACTGTCGTTGGTGGATAATCTCGGGTATTTTTTTCTTCACCTTGAAGAACCCGGCTGTCGCATGAGGCCAGATTGCACTGTCCCAAGAGCGCTGCCACTCGCATAGTGTAATGCCAGCCGCCTCCAGTGCGGGTGATGCCTCTCGCAACCAGTCGCGCAGCGGGCCTTCGGGCACATAGGGCGTGATGATCTGGCACGCCCCAGCCTTGGCTGCCCAGCGCGCCAGATCACCCGGCACGCCTGCGCGCAATGCCTCAACAGACAGCCTGCTGCGCGTCGCGGCGTCTTGCAGGGCCGCGGCCTCGAACTCCACAACCTCCGCCGAGACAGGCAAAGGGGACCGCAAATGCGACGCGCCAAGCGTAGCAGCCGCGCGAATGTCATACGCGGACAGATCGTAATCCTCGACGCGGCAGTCCTCTTCGGTGATCAGAAGCGCGGATGGACGCTTTGGGTCCGGTGCGTTGGGCTGGCGCAGAGGTGTGACCGGGGGAAGCCCGTCAGGCTCTGACCCCTCAAGCCCCTGAACCACCTCGTTCAGGTCGGTTTCTTGCGGGGTGAACCGCTGGCCGGTGAATTTGGCAATATTCCAGCCCTGCGCGGCATAGGGTTTGCCCCGTGTGTGCAGCCCGGCCACCCAACGCCAGCCGAGTGTGTTCGAGGCCGGGTCACCGTCCAGCAAGTGCCGATAGAAGAAATCCGCCCCCAGCCGCCACGGCAGGCCCAAGCTGAAAACCCAGATCGAGGCGAACCACATCCGCGCGTGATTGTGCAGATACCCTGTCTCGACCAGTTCCTGCGCCCATGCGTCGAAACATGCCAAGCCCGTTTGCCCGGCTTCCGCATCGGCCACAGCACGGCGCAGCGCGCGGTCGCGGTCCAATGCATCCAGATCACGCAGAACCCCGTCACGATAGCTGATCCAGACCACTGGACGCCGCTCCAGCCAGCCCTTGAAATAGCCGCGCCAAACCACTTCCTGAATGAATTTCTCGGCCTGTTCGGGCCCGTGGGCGGCAAGCGCGGCAGCGACCACATCTTCTTCCAGCACCAGACGCCGCCGAAGATAGGGCGACAAGCCCGACACATCGCGGTGCCCATCCGGCCCATAATCATAATTCCGGCCAGCTGCATAGTGTCGCCCCATACGCGGCACGAAAGCGGCCATGCGCGCCTCTCCCTCGGCCCGCGTTGCTGCCTGATATCGCATATTCTCGCCTCTGACTTGCTGCTCATGAGCGAAATAGCCTGCCCCGCGCGGCCTTCAATCAGATCCGCGCTATTCGGGTGCCTTGGCGAAATCGAAATCATCCAGCCGCGCACCGCGCCGCGTGATCTTGTCCGCAGATATGCGAATATCCGACAGATCGCCCTGAACCTGCGCGAAATGCCCTTCGAGTTTGGTCACCCGCGCGCCCAACCGCGTGGCATCCTCGACCAGCAACTGCACTTCGCGGCGCACAGCGCGGGCCTCGTTGCGCAGGCGCGTGTCTTTCAGAACTGCTCGCAAGGTGACCAGCGTGGCCATGCAGGTCGAAGGCGACACGATCCAGACGCGCGCGGCAAAACTTTCGCGCAGAACATCGGCCATATTGGCGTGCAGTTCCGCATAAACCGCTTCCGAAGGAAGGAACATCAGCGCCCCCTCAGCCGTCTCACCCGGCAGGATATAGCGTTCTGCAATGGCGCGGATATGCCCGCGCATGGCCCGCGACAAGGCGCGTCGCGCCTCACTGCGCTGCGCATCATCTGTCGCGCGGGTCAGCGCCTGCCAATTTTCCAGCGGGAATTTGGCATCTAGCGCCAAGGGCTGTTCCAGATGGATCAGCGCATCCGCCCGCCGCCCATTCGAGAGGGTCGCTTGCAGGCTATAGGCATCGGGCGGCAAGGCATCGGCCAGAAGTGCCTCTAGCTGCACTTCTCCAAAAGCGCCGCGCGCCTGTTTGTTTGAAAGGATATCCTGCAAACTCAGGACATTGCCCGAAAGCGCCTCGATCTTGGCCTGTGCGGCATCAATCACTTGCAACCGTTCGCGCAAGGCCCCCATGCTGCTGGCCGTGGCCTGCGCATTGCCCGCGAGTGTGTCGCCCATATAGCGGCCCATATCGGCAAGACGCGCTTCAACCAGCCCGATCACCTGTGTCTGGTTTTGCGAAACCTGCCCCAGCCCGCCTGCAAGTTGCTGCTGGCTTTCGCCAAGGCTGGTCAGCCGTGCATCCAGCACCGCCAACCGTCCTGAAAGCGGCCCCAGCACACGCGCCAGCCGCCACAATACCACAAGCGCGACTGCCCCCAACACAAGCGCGATCATAACGGGATCGTCCCAGGAAAGGCTCATCTGCGGCCAAACAGCTTTTCGATGTCATCAAGGCCCAGTTCAACATAGGTGGGCCGCCCGTGATTGCACTGGCCTGACAGGGGCGTTGCCTCCATCTCGCGCAAAAGCGCATTCATTTCCTCGACCCGCATTATCCGGCCCGACCGGACAGAGCCGTGACAGGCCATGCGCGACAGAACCGCATCTATGCGCGCTTCCAGCGTCTGGCTTTGGCCCAGATCGGCCAGATCATCCAGAATGTCGCGCAGCAGGTCTGCGGCATTCACCTGCCCCAGAATGGCCGGTGTTTCGCGCACGATGATACTGGCCCCGCCAAATGCCTCGATCATCAGCCCGAGGGCGGCCAGATCAGGCGCGAGTTCCAGAAGATGCGCCGTTTCATGCGCGGACAGTTCGACAATCTCGGGGATCAGCAACGCCTGTGACGCGACCCCGTTTTCCGCCCGCTGGCGCTTCAGCCGCTCATAGACCAGCCGTTCATGCGCGGCATGCTGGTCGACAATTACCATTCCGCGCGTGGTCTGGGCGATGATGTAATTTTCGTGCACCTGCGCGCGCGCGGCCCCCAAAGGCGCGTCTTGCGGGCCGTCAATAGGGGCATCATGGCGCGCCGACACACCCTGCGGCGCATCCCATAGCGCGGGCGCTTCCTCGAAGCCTTGCGGGGCTTGCATCTGATAGGCGCTGCGCACGGCCCCGCTGGACGGCCGGTCCATCTGGTAGCGGTGCGGCACAGCTTGGGGCTGCATTGCGCCCAGCATCGCACCCCCAACCGTGCTGGAGGCCCGATGCCCCGCCTCTGCCAGCGCATGGCGCAACCCGCTGACGACCAGCCCACGCGCAAGACCGGGGTCCCGAAACCGCACTTCGGATTTGGCAGGATGGACATTTGCATCCACCAGTTCCGGGTCGCAATTTACAAACAGCGCCACAACCGGATGCCGGTCGCGCGACAGCACATCGGCATAGGCCGCGCGCAAAGCCCCCAATAGCATCTTGTCGCGCACAGGGCGGCCATTAACGAACAGATATTGCCCCACCGCCGCGCCGCGCGAATAGGTGGGAAGCGCGGCAAGCCCCGTCAGGTGCAAACCTTCGCGTTCGGCGTCAATGCGCAGGGCGTTGTCGGTAAATTCGCGCCCAAGGATCGTTGCCATACGCTCTTCCAGCGCGTCGAACAGCGCACCTTGGGCGGCATCTGCACGGAAAATCTGGCGCGTATCGTCATTGGACACATCGCTCAGGGTGAAGCTGACATAGGGTTCAGCCATGGCAAGGCGCTTGACCACATCTGCAATCGCCTGCGCCTCGGCCCGATCAGAGCGCATGAATTTCAAGCGCGCGGGCGTGGCATGGAACAGATCGCGCAGGGTTACGGTCGTGCCATATTGCGCCGCTTCTGGCCGCACTGCACCCATACGACCGCCATCGACCGACAGGGACGCCCCCTCTTGGCCTGCGGCGCGCGTTGTGAGTGTCAGACGCCCGACAGCACCCAGCGATGGCAGCGCCTCTCCCCGAAAGCCGAAAGAGCGGATATTCAGCAGATCACTTCCATCAATTTTAGAGGTCGCGTGGCGCGACAGGGCTAGCGGCAGGTCTTGCGCGCTCATGCCATGCCCGTCATCACGCACGCGGATCAGGGTTTTGCCACCATCGGCATAGGCCACATCCACGCGCGTAGCCCCAGCATCCAGCGCGTTTTCCACCAGCTCCTTAACCGCAGAGGCAGGCCGTTCAACCACTTCGCCTGCGGCAATGCGGTTTACGGCTGCTTCATCCAGCTGGCGTATTTCCGGGCGTATATTGCGGTCAGGTGCGTTCATCCCACAGGATATAGCATGACAACCTTGCGCCTGCCAAGCCTCAGTTCAAGCCGACAGGCTGACCGACAACAACAAAAAACAGCGCGTCCGGATCGTAAAGCCGCGATGCCAGATCATTCACCTCATCCAATGTCAGCGCGCTGATCATGTCATTACGGCGGTTGACATAATCAATGTCAAACCCCTGATACTGCATCGACGCCATGATCGAAGCGATTGAGGAGTTACCGTCGAATCGCAGAGGATACGCGCCTGTCAGATAGGTCTGGATGCGGTCCAATTCTCCCTCGGTCACACCCTCGCTGGCGATTTGCGCCCATTCATCGCGCAACAGGTCTATTACGAGCTCAACATTCGCATTGTCGGTGGACAAGCGGCCCTGATAGCTTTCGCCCAGCGCGCCAGACGACAGAAACGCGCCAATTCCGTATGTAAGGCCCCGATCCTCGTGCAAGGATCGCATCAGCCTTGTTCCAAACCGACCACCGCCGAAAACTTCATTTACAACGAAGGCAGTCAAAAACTCCGGGTCGTCGCGGGCAATACCTGCATGACCAAATGCGACAACGGATTGCGGCCCGTCAAAGGGAATGATCTCCATGCCCGGCTCGGCCAGAAATTCGGCGCGCTCGGGCATGTCCCAACCAGTCTCCGGCACCCCCTCGAACAGACGATCAAGCAAGCCCCCCAGTTCATCTGCCGAGATGTCACCGGCGGCACCAATATACACACGGTCGCGCGCAATCGCGCCCTGATGCGCGGCGACCAGCGCATCGCGGTCCAGCGTGCTTACGGTTTCAGGTGTTCCGTTACTCTCGCGCCCGTAAGGGTGGTCCTGAAAGGCTGCATTTGCAAAGGCGCGTGACGCAATCGTGTTGGGGTCCAACACATCGCGGCGCAGTTGCGCCATTAGCTGCCCGCGCGTGCGCGCAATGGCATCTTCGTCAAAACGCGGTTCAGTCAGGGCAAGGCGCAGATGCTCGATCACCTCATCCGCATCTTCGGTCAGGAAACGCACCGAAACAGACACCGAATCGCGCCCCGCTTCAAAACGGATGCGCGTTGCCAGTTCTTCGCTGCGGGCCGCAAACGCCTGCGCATCCATGTCGCCCGCGCCCTCGCTCAGCAACGATGTCATAAGATTGACGACACCCGCCTGCGCGTCACTTTCCAGCGCGGCCCCACCTGCAAAGATCAGGTCCAATGAAACGAAAGGAATAGAGCGTTCTTCAACCAGCCACGCTTCCAGCCCGGAGGGGGACGTGACTTGCGTGATATCAACCTCGGCGCGCAGCGGGAAAGCGACCAGAATGAACAGGGCAATCAGACGTTTCATTGGCTCAACTCCGGGTCTTGGGGCGATGTCAGGTAGCCAGTAACGGCGGCGCGGCGGTCCAGCAACAACTGGCCTGCCGCGATCACATCATCCGGCGTCACGGCTTCCAGTGCGTCGATCCAGCCCTCGATATCATCGACATTCAGGTCAATACTCAGCCCGACCCCAAACTGGCGGGCACGCGATTGCGCGTCATCCAGCCCATATATTTCAGAGGCCCGTAGCTGACGGCGCACCCGCTCAAATTGTGCGGTATCGACACCTTCTTCAAGAAATTCGGCCACAACACGGTCAAGGGCAGCTTCGCCTTCCTCCAGCGAAACCCCGTCAACAGGCGCAATACCAAGCGAGAACATGCCATAGTCGCGCGCCATTCCATTATAGCTGGCCCATGCCGACAGGGCGACGCCTTCTTCGAAATTCAGGCGACGCTCCAGCACCGACGTGGTCGAACTGCCGCCAAGCAGCGCCGCCAGCATTTGCAATGCGGCTGCTTCTGACTGGTCGCCACTGCGGCGCACAGGGGCCAGATATATGCGGCTGACATAAGGTGTGCCAACGCGCGAATCTTCAAACACGATGCGGCGCTCGGCCAGATGCGGCGGTTCCGATAGGCGGGGTGTTTCAACAACATTCAGGTTGGCGGGGATGGTGCCGTAATGCAGTTCGGCCAATTCAAGTGCTTCAGCCGTATCAACATCGCCCGCAATCACCAGAATAGCGTTATTCGGACCATAATGCAGATTGTAGAAATCCATCGCATCTTCGCCGGTCAGTCCTTCCATCTCGTGCCGCCAGCCGAGAATCGGAGTGCCGTAAGGATGTGCCTTGTAAAGCGTGGCAAGCATCGCCTCGTTGAATTGCGCGCCAACGCGGCTTTCGAGAACCTGACTGCGTTCTTCCAGAATCACACCGCGCTCTGGCAGCCACTCTGCCTCGGTGAAGGACAGGTTTTGCATCCTGTCGGCTTCCATTTCCATCATCAGGTCCAGACGGTCAGAGGCGACGCGCTGGAAAAACCCGGTATAATCCCATGAAACGAACGCATTGTCGCGCCCGCCATTGGCTTCGACAATCGCCGAGAACTCTCCGGGATCGCGAGTATCGGTTCCCTTGAACATCAGATGTTCAAGAAAATGCGCGATGCCTGATTTGCCCGGCGGCTCATCCGCTGCGCCGACCCGATACCAGACCATATGCACAACAACAGGGGCGCGCCGGTCTTCGATTACCACGACCTCCAGCCCGTTATCTAACTGGGCATGTGTGACACTGTCAGCATAGGCAGTTTGAAACAGACCAAGCGCAAGAAGTGCGGCGATAGCCAGATGGCGCGCAAACATGAATATCCTCCAGAACCCAGACAGGTCGCAAGCTACTGTCTTTGGGGCAGGTTTCAAGCCCATGCACGCAAGCGTGACGTTGTCATCTGTGCCGGGCAAGACCCGGCACAGCATAAAATCACTCGACCGTGACGGTAATCATCTCTGAAATGATGGGCGGATCATGCGGGACATGAAACTGATCCCCCATGACCAACACAAATGTGTGTGTGCCTGTGGGCAATTCCAGCGTGGTCTCGGTCTGCCCGCCGCCGAAATGCAGATGGGTGTCCGAGAAGGGCACATCCGCGCCAAAATCAATCTCATCAGGGGACACATTAATCAGCATATGGTGATGCCCTGTATCGGGCCAGTCCACACCAGCCGGTGCAATGCCGATCCCGCGCGCGCCAAAGCGGAATGTCACCGGATTAGAGACTGTTTCCCCATCAGACGGGCTAATGAAATACACCGAAGCCCCCTCTGGCGCGGGTGTTCGTTCTATATGGTCATGGCCGTGATCGTGGCTGTCAGCAAAGGCTGCGGTTGCCGCGAAAATCATACCACATGCGTACAATACTGTTTTTTTCATCAGGCTTCCTCCCTTGTCGGCAACATGCCGGAATCAAAGGGTAACCCAGATGCCACCAAACACAGAGTAAATTATTCGCGTATTGTCCGCGCGCCTTTATTCTGGCTGCGGCGGGGCCGAAGGTGTTCGCGCACCCGCGCGCCGCCAGCGTTCCAGTTCCGCGTATTTGTCCAGCCACATGAATTCATAGGCGTTGTGATAGACATTGACCGAGAATAGCCGCTCCAACAACCGCCCGCGATTACGGCGACGGAATTCCAGATCCTCGGCGGCAAGTTGCTCTCGGATACTCTCGTTACGCCCAAACCGGCTGGCATGATTCACGATGCCGCCATCAGCAGTACCACGCGCAACGGCAGCGGCCGGGTTGCCGCCCAGCGCCCGCGCGATATCGGCGCGCGGTTGCGGATCTACCCGGTTGACACCAGAGGGATTCGGCGTCGGCAATTCGCTAAGATTTGTCGGCATTTCCAGTGGAAGGGTTGGAACAATACTGAACTCATCCGGCCCGCGTTCTTGCGAGGCCGCATGCATCAGAATAGGGTTTTCACTGTCCGAGCACGCGCTGATTGACAGCACTGCCGTGCCCAACGCCGCGAAGATGACCTGCCTGACCGCCATCAAGACCCCCATTCCTACTATCTCAACGCTTTGCTCTTAGCGCATTCTATTCTTTGCGTCACGCCCTCGATGGACAAATCGCACTTTCTACTTCTGCGGTTGCTTCGAACTGCCCCGCCCCGAGAATACGATCAGCGCAACCGCTCCGACAAAAATCGCCGCGTCAGCTATATTGAAAGAATACGGATTTCTCAGCCCGCAACAAGACATGTTGATGAAATCGGCAACAGCCCCCCAGCGCAGCCGGTCGATCACATTGCCCAGCGCGCCCCCAATCAACAAGCCGGCACCGATTTGCAGCCAAAGCGTTGGCCCTTCGCGCTTGACCCAGACCCAGACAAACGCGCTGATCGCCAGGGCAATCGCCACCAGAACATAGCGCATTACATCGCTGTCAGATCCGAACAGCCCGAAATTGATGCCCGTATTCCATGCCATCGCAAAATTCAGATACGGATCAATGACCGGAATGAACAACCGCTGGTCCAGCGCCAGCCGGTCAATCACCCACCATTTGACCGCCTGATCGGCGATTACTGTCAGTCCCAGAACACCGATGGCAACGCGCATCGCGCAGCACTCCTTGATTAATGACGAAAATGGCGCTGGCCGGTAAAGACCATCGCCAGCCCGGCCGCATCGGCCGCTGCGATCACCTCGTCATCGCGAACAGATCCGCCGGGCTGGATGATAGCACGCGCGCCTGCCTCGGCAGCGGCTAGCAAACCGTCCGCAAAGGGGAAGAACGCATCCGAGGCCACGACCGAGCCTTGGGTAAGCGGGGCTTTCAGCCCCAGCACATCTGCCATGTCTTGTGCCTTGCGTGCCGCGATACGGGTCGAATCGACCCTGCTCATCTGGCCCGCGCCAACACCGACAGTGGCCAGATCCTTGACATAGATGATGGCATTGGATTTGACATGCTTCGCCACTTTCCACGCAAACAGCATATCGGCCAGTTCGGAATCCGTTGGCGCGCGCTTGGTCACGACTTTCAGGTCTTCGGCACGGATCATGCCATTGTCACGGTCCTGCACCAGAAACCCGCCGGAAACCTGCTTGAACGCAAGCCCGCCAAGACCGGGATTCGCCAGCCCCTTGGTTGTCAGCAAGCGCAGGTTCTTCTTGGTGGCAAAATGCGCGATTGCGTCCTGATCTGCGGCAGGGGCGATGACGACTTCAGTAAATATACCGGTAATCGCCTTTGCGGTTTCCAGATCCAGCTTCATGTTCAGCGCAATAATACCACCAAAGGCAGAAGTGCGGTCGCAGTCATATGCACGGGCATAGGCTTCGGCCAGCGATCCCCCTCGCGCCACCCCACAGGGGTTGGCATGTTTTATGATTGCGCAGGCAGGCCCATCGGCGGGCAAAAACTCTGACACCAGTTCGAACGCGGCATCGGTGTCGTTGATGTTGTTATAGCTCAACTCCTTGCCCTGATGCTGCACCGCCGTCGCCACGCCGGGCCGGGTTGATCCGTCCCGGTAGAATGCCGCCGATTGATGCGGGTTCTCGCCATATCGCAGGGTTTGCGCAAGGCTGCCTGCAAAGGCGCGGCGGCGCGGTGTGGGCTGGCCGATCGCCTGCGCCATCCATGTGCTGACCGCCGTGTCATAGGCAGCAGTGTGCGCATAGGCGCGCTGCGCCAGCGTCTGACGGAATGCCAAACGCGTTTTGCCATTTTCTGCGTCCAGTTCCGACAACAGCGGAATATAGTCGTCAGGATCGGTCACAACCGTGACGAATGCATGGTTCTTGGCAGCGGCGCGCAACATGGCGGGGCCACCAATGTCAATATTCTCGACCGCTTCGGCATAATCCCCACCGCGTGCGACCGTCTGTTCGAACGGATAAAGATTGACCACCAGCAGATCAATCGGGCGGATGCCATGCGCTGTCATCGCACCCATATGCGCCTCGTTATCGCGCAGCGCCAGTAATCCGCCATGCACTGCCGGATGCAATGTCTTGACGCGACCATCCATCATTTCGGGAAAGCCCGTCACATCTGCGACATCCTGCACCGCCAGCCCCGCCTCTCGCAAGGCACGCGCGGTTCCCCCGGTCGAGATCAACTCGACCTTGCGCGCGGCCAGTGCCTTGGCAAGGTCGATCAGGCCGGTCTTGTCCGACACCGACAGCAATGCACGTTTTATCGGGGCAAGGTTCACAGGGGCCGGGTTGGCAGAGGCCGTGTCAGTCATATCTCATCCTTGGTTCAAAGTCTTTATAGCTCGGGCACCGCAAAAGGGTCCGCCTGAACCGTATCGCGCATGGCAAGCGGGGTGTCTTGCGCCTTGGACAGGCTCCAATTGATCTGGCTGGTATAGCCTGTGGCGCGCAAGGACAACACGATCTGCTGGCTGGGGCGCGGTTTCAGGCGGCCTTTCTCCAGATAGACCGACGGGGCAAGCGCCAGATGAAGCCCGTCAGCACGAAAAACCCAGATCTCGCCCGAACGCAGCAGAACCGACACTGCCGTTGCATTCATGTCGAGCGAGGGTTCCGCCTCGGGGTGCAAATGGAATCGCAACGCAAACGGCACTCCGGCCCCACCTGTACGTGACACCACCTCGTCAAAGCGCGCCATGCCGCGCCTTGAGGTCGCGATCAGGCTGTCTTCTCCGGACAGGACACACCCATCGCTGGACAAATCCAGATAGCGCAAGTGTTCCAGCCCGTGGCTTGGCAGATACCCATCATGGCTAAGGCGCACAGCGCGCGAATAGGGGGCGTGTCGAAACTCTACGCCCACATGGCGCGGCCCGTCTGCAAGCTCTAGCCGTGCCTGATGCTGCGTTGCAAAGCGCGACGAGGAATACCCCTCGAATGCAAGGGTCGAGTGTGATGCCGTAGCACGACTGGCCCGATGCCATTCCGCGCCAAACTCGGACCCATCGCCAAATGATACAATCAACGGACGCCGGTTAGAGGTCAACTCGAACGCGAGGGTCGAGGCATGAGCGCGCGCGGGCGCCGCTTTCAAGGGCGGTGCGGCCGCATCCACGATGACACTGCTGCGCCCCCCGGACAACCGCACAAACCCCATTGCCATATCGGCATTTGAAGTGGTTTGAACAGGATTGATCGCATCTCGCAAGACCAGCGCCGAGGCCAGCGCGCCATCCTGACCGCGCCCCCCACCATGAAACCGCGCAAGTGCGCCATCGGCATGGCGCACCACCCGCAAGGCCCCAGCCACGCGGTCCAGCAACTCCACCGCCTGCGCGCTGATCTGATGGCCCTGATCCGCCATTGCCTGAATCGCCCATGCCAGCAGTTCAAAAACCTGTAGCAGGTCTTCGGGGTTGCGGGTCGCGATTCCGCCATCTTCGGTGATCTGCGCCCGCGCCGCAGCAAGCACAGTGTCATGTGACGCAGCGATCCGGTCTGACATCCCTTCAAGCGAGAGCGCGGCGTATAAAAGGCCGACCTGCGCCTCGATCCGGGGCAACCCCGGGGCAGCCTTGCCCGCGCGGCGTTCAAGATAAGCCGCATGAAGCGCAAGCGCGTGCAGAAACAGGCGCTGATCGTGCTCCTCCATGCCCTGCATCAGGAAAATTGCATGGGCGATCCAGCGAATGATCCGCCGCCCGACCAGACCGGGGGCCCAGCCCGGCCCCTTGCCTTTCCCGAACCGTGCGATCCAGTCCCGCAGCCCCGCCTGCGCAAGCGCGCGGGCCTCTCTGTCACCAACAGCGGCCAGATGATCAAGCCAGCCAAAACCGTGCAGGGCCTCGGTCGCGGCGGCGGTTCGGCCAGCAAAGGGAACAGCGCCCTGCGCCTCGATCAATTCGCCCGCGACCAGAAAAT
>SLAT01000316.1 GCA_007126715.1 Roseinatronobacter sp. | reverse complement strand
CTACAGATTGAACCTTGGATCGCCGCACCGCGGCCCGACGCTGCGCGGCTTTGCGCTAATATCCACCGCCCGCAAAAGCCCTCATAAAGCTCTCATCAGGTGGCGTTTGTCAGATGGCGAACATCAGGCTGCTTGACCCTGTCAGGGTTTGCGGGCAGCTTGCACCTGATTGACCAGTCCGGGAGGGAAGTCATGCGCGCAGCCGTGCTACGCGAATATCGCAAGGATCTAAGCATTGAGGCGGTTCCAGACCCCGTATGCGAAGAGGATGGGGTCGTTTTGCGCACTCTTGCTTGCGGGATTTGCCGCTCTGACTGGCATGGATGGGTGGGTGAACACCCGCGCGTCAAACCCGGCCAGATTCCGGGCCATGAATATTGCGGCGAGGTGGTCGAGGCCGGGTCGCGCTCTGGCTGGGCCGCGGGCGACAAGGTGATTGCACCGTTCATTCTGGCCTGTGGCACCTGTCCGGCCTGCCGTTCCGGGGTGTCGAATACCTGTCCTGACCAGCGCCTGCCGGGCTTTATCGAACCTGGGGCCTTTGCCGAATATATCGGTGTGCCACATGCCCATAACCTTGCGCGCCTGCCTGAAGGCATGTCGCCGGTTCTGGCCGCAGGGCTTGGGTGCCGCGTGACAACGGCCTTTCATGCGCTGACCGACCGCGCCGCATTGCGCCCCGGCGAATGGCTGGCAGTGCATGGCACGGGTGGCATCGGGCTGGCCACGCTGATTTTGGGGCGCGCGCTGGGTGCGCGGGTCGTGGTGGTGGATATTGTGCCCGAAAAGCTGGATCACGCCCGCAACCTTGGGGCAGAGGCTGCGCTTGACGCGCGTGACGGTGATGTGGCGCAGGCCATTCGCGATCTGACAGGTGGCGGCGCGCATGTGTCGGTCGAGGCGCTGGGTATTGCACAGACGACAAATGCATCCCTGCTGTGTTTGCGGCCCTTGGGGCGTCATGTTCAGGTGGGCATGCCTGTGGGCCATACCGCACGCATGGAAATCGACATGAGTGCGGTCTATCAGAAGAACCTCGCAATCTATGGGACACGCGGAATGCCTGCGCATAAATACCCGTCGCTTCTGGGAATGATCGCGGGCGGGCTGGTGGATTTCACCCCGATGATCGCACGCGAGGTTGGCTTGTCGCAGGCCGGGGCCGAACTTGCCGCTTTTGATGGGCCAATGGCCCCCGGCGTTGCAGTAATCGCTGACTTCCGTGGATAGGGGGGCCGCTTTCTCTTTGCGCCGGACGTGCAATCGCGCTAAAGGGCACAAAAACCAGCCCAGACGGAGCCAAGTGCAATGAAAGCCGCTGTCATTACCTTTCCCGGTTCCAATTGTGACCGTGACCTTGCTGTTGCCTTTGAACAGGCTGGCGCGCATGTTACCCGCGTCTGGCACAAGGAGACGAGCCTGCCTGACGGCATTGATATAGTGGGCATCCCCGGCGGGTTCAGCTTTGGTGACTATCTGCGGTGCGGCGCGATTGCCGCGCGGTCCCCGATTGCGCAGGCTGTCACCGCATTTGCCGAGCGCGGCGGCCATGTTCTGGGCATTTGCAACGGATTTCAGGTGCTTTTGGAGATGGGCTTGTTGCCCGGCGCGCTGCTGCGCAATGCGCATTTGAAATATATCTGCAAACCTGTCGGATTGCGGGTCGAAACCACGCAGACGCCTTTCACTTCTGCCTACGAGCAGGGCAGCGTCATCACGCTGCCCGTTGCCCATCACGACGGTAATTACACTGCGGGCGAAGAGACTGTCGCGCAGCTGGAAGCGGAAGGGCGTGTGGCGTTCCGATACACCGAAAACCCGAACGGATCGGCACATGATATTGCGGGGATCGTTTCAGCAAACCGGCGCGTGCTGGGGATGATGCCGCATCCTGAACGCGCCTTTGCGCCCATTCATGGCAGCACTGACGGGCGTGGCCTGTTCGATGGGCTGATCGGCGCTTTTGCGCCCGCATAAACGCCCCCCCGCCCCGCCGCGCTTGAGCGCGGCAGGCAAAGTCCGTATCCTGCGCGATATGGTAAGTCCGCCCGATCTTGACAATCGTCGCACCAGCATTCTGGGCGTCCCCCTGTGGGGTCGCGTGGTGGTGGGTGTTCTGGTCGTTGTGGCGCTTGTCAGCACTTGGTTCCTGAATGCCTTTCTGTCCGAAAGTTTTACGGAATCAACGCGTAACCGTGCCGAATTGCGGCTGGTTCTGTATTCTGGAAATATCCAGTCTGAGCTACAGCGCAATTCGGTTGTCCCGCTCTTGCTGGCGCGCGACCCGGACCTGATATCGGCCCTGCGCGAAGCCAATTTTTCGACCACCTCGCAGCGTCTGATTGACCTTCAGTCCGAAATCGGGGCCGCGACGATTGAATTGCTGGACAATGCAGGGCGCGTCGTTGCCGCAACCGATCGCAACCAACTGGGCAAAAGTCGCTCTGCCGATGCGGCATTTGTCGAGGCGCGGCGCTCAAGTGACACAGCCTTTCTTGTGCAGGAACTTGAAAGCGGCGGGTTCGGGTTTTCCTTCGCCCGGCCCGTGCGTCAGGGGTCCGAGGTCATTGGTGTGGTTATCGTCGGGGCGGATCTGACCAAATTCGAGCGCAGCTGGGCAGGCTTTGCGGATGCGGTCGCGCTGATGGATTCCAGCGGGCGGATCATTCTGGCGACTGAACCGCGTTGGCGGGGGCGGTCACTGGAAGAGGCGTTGGCCCTGCGCGATGCCCCTTCGGCCATTGCGCGCGCATTGCGGGCCACGGCGGATTGGGCGCAAAGCCCGCCCGACGCCTTTGTGCGCGGCGAGGCTGTGCTGCAATCGGAGATCAGGGTGCCTTTTCGCGGCTGGCGGCTGGTCAGTTTCACACGCTACGATTCCGTGCGCGAAAGTGTCAATGCGGCGCTGGCGCTGCTGTTGACAGGATTCGCGTTACTTCTCGCGGTTGTTTTCTATATCGTCAGTCGGCGGGCATGGTCGCAATCGGCCGTGTTTCAGCAGGAATCTGAAGAGTTGCGCGCTTTGAATGCGCGGCTTCAGCGCGAAATTGCGGCGCGTGTGCGGGTCCAGAAAGATCTGGCAGTTGCGGAACAGACTTTGGCGCAATCGTCCAAGCTGGCCAGTCTGGGCGAGATGTCGGCCTCGGTCAGCCATGAATTGAATCAGCCCTTGGCGGCGATGAAGACCTATCTGGCAGGCGCGCGGCTTTTATTGAAAAGCAAACGCTCAGAAGAGGCGCTGGCCTCGTTTCAGCGTATAGATGATCTGATTGACAGGATGGGCGCGATTGCGCGGACGCTGAAATCTTTCGCTCGCAAGGGCGGCGAGGCATTTGCCCCGATCGACCTGCGCACATGTCTTGCTGATGCCTTGACCATGATGGAGCCGATGCTGCGCGACAGCCGCGTGCTGGTGGTGCGCACTGTTCCGCCTGATCCCGTCATGATCCGGGGCGATACGGTCAGGGTCGAACAGGTCATCCTGAACCTTGTGCGCAATGCCGTGGATGCGACGCGCGCGGTCAACAGCCCGCAGATCGACATCATCATCAGTCAGGGTGAGACGGCGAAACTGACCGTGCGCGACAATGGCGAGGGGATCAAGGATATCGACAGCCTGTTCGAGCCGTTCTACACCACCAAGCCCGCTGGCGAAGGTGTCGGGCTAGGGCTGGCAATTTCATCAGGAATCGTGAATGATCACGGGGGGCGGCTGACTGCGATCAATGCCCCCGATGGTGGTGCAGTATTCGAGGTGGAATTTCCCCGCGAAGGGGTGCAACGTGATGCGGCAGAATAACGCCAACGTGCCTGACCTGATCTTGCATATCAGGCACCTAGGGGTTCATTAGGCCCGATACCACATAAGGAAAGACCGATATGAGCCGTCAGATGCGTGTGGCGATAGTCGATGATGAACAGGACATGCGCCAGTCAATCAGCCAGTGGCTGGCGCTTTCGGGTTTCACGACCGAGATTTATGCCGATGGGCAAGAAGCACTGGCCGCCATTGGCCCGGACTTTCCCGGAGTGGTCATAACCGATATCCGGATGCCAAACCTTGATGGCATGGGGCTTTTGAAGCGCCTCGTTGCGCTGGACAGCACGATCCCTGTGATCATGATTACTGGTCACGGCGATGTGCCGATCGCGGTCGAGGCCATGCGCCTTGGCGCGTTTGATTTTCTGGAAAAGCCTTTCAACCCGGAAAAGATGATGGCCCTTGCCGAGAAAGCCGTCAAGAAACGCAGCCTAGCGCTGGAGGCGCGCGCTCTGCGCACGGAATTGTCGGATGGCACAACAATCATGCGCCGCCTTGTCGGTGCGTCTGAGGTGATGCAACGCCTGCGCGAAGATATTCTGGATATCGGGCAAGCAGACGGTCATGTGTTGGTCGATGGCGAAACCGGAACCGGCAAGACCCTTGTGGCCCATGCGCTACATGCAGTCGGACCGCGCGCGTCGCGCAAGCTGGTCAGTATCAGTTGTGCGGGCCTGTCTGATGATGTGTTGACAGCACGCCTGTTTGGCCCCTCGGAAGAGGGGGCGGGCAAGCCCCTTGTGGAAGAGGGGCGTGGCGGCACGCTTGTTCTGGAAGATATCGAAAGCTTGTCAGAACCGATGCAGGCGCGATTGCTGGGGCTTATCAATGATCTGGGCACGCCGCCTGAAACGCGTATTGTGGCCGTCTGCAATGCCCATCGCGCCGATCAGACAATCGAAGACGCCTTGCGCCCGGATCTGTTCTACCGGCTGTCCGCGCATAAGATCACATTGCCCCCTTTGCGGATGCGGGGTGAAGATATCTTGTCTTTGTTCAATACCTATCTGGACCGCTTCGCCGAAGAATACGGCTGTAGTGTGCCGGAATTGTCGATGCCCGAAGCCGCTCAGTTGCTTCAGGCGCCCTG
>SLAT01000219.1 GCA_007126715.1 Roseinatronobacter sp. | reverse complement strand
CCCCGATCAGCAGGGTTTCCTTCATCGACCCTGACTGGATCCAGACAGGTTGAAAGAACAATGTGCGGAAAAGACCTGCAATCAAGAGCGCATAGATGATCGTCTTGATATTTTCCCAAAGCCCGTCTTTCTTGCCATCCATCGTTGTCATGCGTCCTGATCCATTTCGACTGCCTGTCGCGGGCTTCATGGGGGGGGCTGCACGCGGAGTCAAGCTAGACCAACAGGCGCGCGCAATAGTGTTCGTGTAAAAATGGGGTTTTCAAGCGCTGCGCGCCTGCTATAACGGCGCGCATGAATGCTGGAATTGCGATATCCTGCCGCCGCCACGCGCTGCCTTCAAGCGGTCTGCTTCTTCTTAGCGGCCTCTGAGCGTGTCCATTGCGGGCGCGCCGCTCAGAGGTGAAAAGCGCCCCGAGATGTAACACCACATAGCAGATATTTTCGACAGGAACATTCCATGACCCCCAAATCAGCCGAGCAGGACCACGTTCTGATTTTTGACAC
The DNA here is from genome assembly GCA_007126715.1 of Roseinatronobacter sp. Lineage (GTDB taxonomy): Bacteria > Pseudomonadota > Alphaproteobacteria > Rhodobacterales > Rhodobacteraceae > Roseinatronobacter. The sequence goes on along the minus strand of SLAT01000219.1, from coordinate 4,408 downwards.
CACGCTGCGCGATGGCGAACAAAGCCCCGGCGCGACAATGAGCCATGCCGAAAAGCTGGAAATCGCCGCCCTTCTGGATGACATGGGCGTTGATATCATCGAAGCAGGCTTTCCCATCGCTTCGGAAGGTGATTTCAATGCAGTATCGGAAATCGCGCGAAACGCGAAGAATTCGGTTATCTGTGGGTTGTCGCGCGCGAATCTGAACGATATCGACCGCTGCTGGGAGGCAGTGAAACACGCGCCGCGCGCGCGCATCCATACCTTCATTGGCACATCCCCCCTGCACCGCGAAATCACCGCGCTCGACCAAGAGGGCATGATTGCCCGCATTCATGAAACCGTGACCCATGCGCGCAATCTGTGCGATGATGTGCAGTGGTCCCCGATGGACGCAACCCGCACCGAGCATGACTATCTGTGCCGCGTGGTAGAGACGGCCATCAAGGCGGGGGCAACGACAATCAACATTCCCGATACAGTGGGCTATACCTATCCGCGCGAGAGTGCAGACCTGATTACGATGTTGCTGGAACGTGTGCCCGGTGCGGACACGATCACATTCGCGACGCATTGCCATAACGACCTTGGCATGGCGACAGCGAATGCACTTGCCGCAGTCGAGGCAGGTGCGCGCCAGATCGAATGCACGATCAACGGTTTGGGCGAGCGTGCGGGCAATACAGCACTGGAAGAGGTGGTCATGGCGCTGCGCGTGCGCAACGACATCCTGCCTTACCGCACCGGCATTGACACCAGAAAGATCATTGGCATCTCGCGTATGGTCGCGGCCGTGTCCGGTTTTCCGGTTCAGTATAACAAGGCCGTTGTGGGCAAGAACGCATTCGCACATGAATCCGGCATTCATCAGGATGGAATGCTGAAGAACAAAGAAACATTCGAGATCATGCGCCCCGAAGATATCGGGCTGGCGGCCACAAATCTGGTCATGGGCAAGCACTCGGGCCGCGCGGCCCTGCGCGCAAAACTGTCCGAGTTGGGCTACGAGTTGGGCGACAACCAGTTGAAAGATGTCTTTGTCCGGTTCAAAGCCTTGGCTGATCGCAAGAAAGAAGTCTATGACGACGACCTCATCGCGCTGATGGCCGAAGCCAGCCTGAATGACGAGGACGCTTATCTGCAACTGCGCAGGCTGCGTGTGATCTGCGGCACGGATGGCCCGCAAGAGGCCGAGATGACGCTAAGCATTGGCGGAACCGAGCGGTTTATTGATGCGACTGGTGATGGTCCTGTGGATGCAACCTTCAACGCGGTGAAGATGCTCTTTCCCCATGAGGCGCGGCTGGAGCTATACCAAGTGCACGCTGTGACCGAAGGTACTGACGCACAGGCCACGGTCAGCGTGCGCCTGATGCAAGACGGCGTGGTATATTCTGGTCAATCCTCGGATACGGATACCGTGGTTGCGAGTGCCAAAGCCTATCTGAACGCACTGAACCGGCTGGTCTTGCACAAGCATCGCGGCAATCTGTCCGCATTGATGAGCTCTGCCGGATAAGACGACTTTGGTAGCCAGGATGGCAAAATGCTGGCTGGCTACCATTGGTGGTTTCTGACTGCGACATCTCGCGACAGCCCGGGCGGATATGCCCTCAAAATATCAACTTACCGTGTCTTCTTTCCGGTTCGACGTGCTTGGATAGCTGTTCGATATCTGCTGACAGCCGCCGCGCCATTCTTCGATCTGCACAACCTGAAGCACAATTTTGCGAAGGTCGATATAATCCTTGCACAGGTCAATCAGCGCTTCTCGGGCTTGAACAATTCACCGCGACATGAGGTTTTACGCAACACATGACAGATACAAGCGCTTGTCATGAGCGGGCTTGTCGCACAGTTGGGTGTCTTTCATAAGCGTGCAAGTTGATCGCAGAAGCGTGACCATCGCCCCATATGTTCAGTTGCACAGCGCTGGCCGCACGCGCCATTTGCGCCTTGGCGATGCATGACAAGCCAATAACCGCCACTCTCTGGACACACCCCCCTTTACCGCATACCAGACTGCGCCCTATAAGGCGCTGAAGGGCGGCGTTGCAACGCCGTGAAATACACCATGAAAGACGGGATATCCGCATGAAGTTCTTCCCCAGTCTGTTCTCGTCAGACATGGCGATCGATCTTGGCACGGCAAATACTCTGGTCTATGTCAAGGGCCGTGGGATCATCCTGAACGAACCCTCGGTTGTGGCCTATCATTCCAAGGACGGGCGCAAGGCCGTGCTGGCGGTGGGCGAGGATGCCAAGCTGATGCTTGGCCGGACACCCGGCAGCATCGAAGCGATCCGCCCCATGCGCGACGGCGTGATTGCAGACTTTGATGTGGCCGAAGAAATGATCAAGCATTTCATCCGCAAAGTCCATCGCAACACAATGTTTTCAAAGCCGAAAGTCATTGTGTGTGTGCCCTTTGGCGCGACCCCGGTTGAGAAGCGCGCGATCAGGCAGTCGGTGCTGTCTGCGGGTGCACGGCGCGCGGGGCTGATTTCAGAGCCCATCGCTGCAGCCATCGGCGCCGGGATGCCCATTACCGACCCGACGGGTTCTATGGTGGTGGATATCGGCGGTGGCACGACCGAAGTAGCGGTATTGTCGCTTGGCGACATCGTCTATGCGCGCTCGGTCCGTGTTGGTGGTGACCGGATGGATGAGGCGATTGTCAGCTTTCTGCGCCGCAACCAGAACCTGCTGATCGGCGAATCGACCGCCGAGAAGATCAAATGTGCCATCGGCACAGCACGCATGCCTGATGACGGGCGCGGCAAGTCGATGCTGGTGCGCGGACGCGACTTGCTGAACGGTGTGCCAAAAGAAGCAGAGATCACGCAAGCGCAAGTGGCAGAGGCTTTGGCCGAAACCGTGACCACAATCTGTGAAGCGGTTATGATCGCGCTGGAAACCACCCCACCCGATCTGGCCGCAGATATTGTTGATCGCGGCGTCATGCTGACTGGCGGGGGCGCGCTTCTGGGCGAATTGGATCTGGCGCTGCGCGAGCAGACAGGGCTGTCCATCTCTGTCGCAGATGAGGCGCTGAACTGTGTTGCCATCGGCACCGGCAAGGCGCTGGAGTATGAAAAGCAATTACGTCACGCCATTGATTATGACAGCTGACGGTTCACGTCGCAGGGTGTAGCTCTTGGCAGAAGATCGCAAGTATGATCAGGATTTCATCCGCCCTGTGCGGCGTATTCTGATTGGCTTGCTTGCAGGTCTTATGCTGCTGATCTTCATTATCTGGCGGATTGACAGCCCACGGGTCGAACAATTCAGAATGGCGGTTATCGACCGGGTTGTTCCGTCTTTTGACTGGGCCATGCGCCCCGTTGCGCGCGGGATGGCACTGGCCGAGAATTTTCGGTCCTATGCGCGGATTGTCGAGCAGAATCAGGAATTGCGGCGCGAATTGCAGCAGATGCGCGCCTGGCGCGAAGCGGCCTTGCAACTGGAACAGCGCAATGCCCAACTGCTGGACCTGAATCAGGTTCGGCTGGACCCGCAACTTACCCATGTCACGGGTGTGGTGATGGCCGATAGCGGCTCGCCTTTCCGTAAATCGGTGCTGCTGAATGTAGGCGCGCGCGATGGCGTGCATGATGGCTGGGCGGTCATGGATGGGCTGGGGCTGGCCGGGCGCATCGCGGGTGTAGGCCAGCGTACTTCGCGCGTTGTGTTGCTGACAGATACTGCAAGTGCCGTTCCTGTCGTGGTGCAACCTTCAGGCCAGCGCGCAATGCTGATTGGTGACAATTCTGCCTTTCCGATTCTGGAATTCATCGAATCCCCGGACGATCTGCGCCCCGGTGACCGTGTGATCAGTTCCGACGATGGCGGCGTGTTCCCCGCAGGAATCCTTGTCGGAGAAGTGGTTGCAACCAGTGACCGGCGCTTGCGGGTTCGTATTTCCGCCGATTACGGAAGGTTGGAATTCTTGCGCGTCCTGCGATCGCGCCCGGTAGAGCGCATCCTGGACACAGGCGACTTGATCGCCCCTGACCTGCCTGATTTTCCGCTGCCGGATGTGCTTGACACGCCCATACAAGACGATGCGGCCGATGGTTGAACGGCGGCAGACCCAGAGGTTGCTTTATGTCACCTTGTTTCTGGGGGTGGCCGCAGTAATTACCTTCTACCGCCTGTTACCGCTGGGCAGCTATGGCCTGCCACATGGCCTTGCCGGAGCAAATGAGATGCCCGGCGAGGGGACCGGTTTCAGCCTTGGCAATCTGCCGCCACCTGATATCCTGTTATGTCTTACACTTGCTTGGGTGGTCAGACGGCCTGACCTGTTGCCTGCGCCCATTATCGTCGGGTACTTTTTTATCGAAGATATCCTGTTGCTGCGCCCGCCGGGTCTGTGGGCGCTGATCGTTCTGATGGGAAGTGAATT
>SLAT01000335.1 GCA_007126715.1 Roseinatronobacter sp. | reverse complement strand
CCCCCGCACCCCCCGGAGTATTTTTCGCAAGAACATGAAGGCAATGAAGACATGAGCCCAAGAGACGATATTCCAGACCTGAAAGGTCGTGACGGAGAAGGCTCGGTACAGGTACATCTGGACCCGGCTACAAAAATCGAGGGCGCTACCGTGTTTTCGATTTATGGCAAGGGCGGGATCGGCAAATCGACGACCAGTTCAAACCTGTCCGCGGCCTTTGCCGCGATGGGCAAGCGTGTTTTGCAGATCGGTTGCGACCCGAAGCATGACAGCACATTCACCCTGACCGGCCAGTTGCAGCCCACGGTGATCGACATCCTCAAGGAAGTCGATTTCCACGCGGAGGAGCTGCGCCCGGAAGATTATGTGACCGAAGGCTGGGGCGGTGTGAAATGTGTGGAAGCAGGCGGCCCGCCTGCGGGTACAGGCTGCGGCGGCTACGTTGTGGGCCAGACCGTCAAGCTGCTGAAGCAACATCATATGCTGGATGACACGGATGTGGTGATTTTCGATGTGTTGGGCGATGTGGTCTGCGGCGGCTTTGCAGCGCCGCTGCAACATGCCGACCGAGCAGTGATCGTGACGGCCAATGATTTCGACAGCATCTATGCCATGAACCGGATCATTGCCGCCGTGCAGGCGAAATCAGCCAATTACAAAGTCCGGTTGGCGGGATGTATCGCCAACCGGTCGCATGACACTGACGAGGTGGACCGGTTTTGTGACCGCGTGGGTTTCAAGCGCATTGGCCATATGCCCGATGTCGATGCCATTCGTCGGTCTCGCCTGAAGAAAAAGACACTGTTTGCAATGGACGAAGATGAAGATGTGCTGGCCTGTCGCAAGGAATATATGCGTCTGGCTGAGTTGCTTTATAACGGGACAGATCCCGTCAATCCGATTTCCATGCCGGATCGCGAGATTTTCGAGTTTCTGGGGTTTGATTGATGCGTGATCTGACCCCTTCCTCCAGCTATGAGGGCACCCGCGCCCGTGTTGCCAGCTATTTCGATGGCACGGCAACGCGTGTGTGGGAGCGGTTGACCTCGGATGCGCCCGTCTCGCGCATCCGCCAGACCGTGCGCGAGGGGCGCGATACAATGCGCGCCCTAATGCTGGAGCAGCTGCCTGCCGATCTGCGCGGCGCGCGAGTCCTTGATGCCGGTTGTGGCACCGGGGCTGCCAGTGCCGAACTGGCCGCACGGGGCGCGGATGTCACCGCGATCGACATTTCGCCCAAGCTGGTCGAGATTGCAGCGCAGCGTTTGCCGCAAGGGCTGGCAGGACAGGTGGAGTTTCGGACAGGTGACATGCTTGCAGCCGAATTGGGCCGCTTTGACCATGTCATCGCGATGGACAGCCTGATCTACTATACGCAACCCGATCTGGAAGCAGCGCTTGACGGGCTGAGTGCGCGTGCAGGCCAGATCACATTTACGGTTGCTCCGCGGACTGCGCTGCTGATGGGCATGTGGCATGCAGGCCGCATTTTCCCGCGCGCAGATCGCTCGCCAACCATGATCCCGCATGATTTCCGCCGTCTGAATGTGCAAGGCCTATCGCGCGTGGGCCGGGTTTCGAGGGGTTTTTACATCTCTGAATGCCTGAAGGTGACGGCATGATCATTCCGAAAGCCATGTTCCAGAAAATCGGCACCAACTGGTTGCCCTTCGCGGACGCGGCTTCGGAAGGGTTGCCGCTGCGCCAGATTCTGCGGCTTAGCCTGTTTCAGGTCAGCGTGGGCATGGCAACCGTGCTGCTGCTTGGCACCTTGAACCGCGTGATGATCGTGGAATTGTCGCTGGCGGCCAGCATTGTTGCCTTCATGATCGCGCTGCCGGTGCTGATTGCACCTTTCCGCGCGCTTCTGGGTTTCAAATCCGACAATCACCGCTCGGCCATTGGCTGGAAGCGGGTGCCTTACTTGTGGTTCGGATCGCTCTGGCAGTTTGGCGGGCTGGCGATCATGCCCTTTGCGCTGCTGGTGCTGACCGGCGATGTTGTCCATGATGTGCGCTTTGCCGGCGAGGTGATTGCCGGACTTGCCTTTCTGATGACGGGTTTCGGGATGCACATGACCCAGACCGCAGGCATTGCGCTGGCGGCAGACCGCGCCGATGACGAGACGCGCCCGCGCGTGGTCGCTTTGCTTTATGTCACATTTCTTGCGGGCATGGCAGTTTCAGCGCTGATCGTGGGCTATCTGCTGCGCGATTTCAGCGATTTGAGGCTGATTCAAGTGGTGCAGGGCTGCGCAGTGGTCACACTGGCGCTGAACATTATCGCCTTGTGGAAACAGGAAAAAATCAAGCCCATGACACGCGCGGAGCGCGAAGCCCCCAAGCCCGCCTTCAAGGACGCATGGAATGATTACATCAAGGGCGGTCAGGCGGGCCGGTTGCTGGCGGTTGTTTTCGTCGGCGGGCTGGCTTTCAACATGCAGGATGTTCTGCTTGAACCCTATGGCGGCGAGATTCTGGGCCTTTCGGTTGCAGCGACGACGACACTAACGGCTGTCTGGGCTGTAGGTGCACTGCTTGGCTTCTGGCTGGCGGCGCGCTGGCTGTCGAACGGACTGGACCAGTTCCGCATGGCCGCGCGGGGCATACTTGCGGGTATCTTTGCATTCTCGGCCGTGATCTTTGCTGGACCGTTGCAATCAGCCCCGGTGTTTTACGCGGGCGCATTCGGGATCGGGCTGGGGCTTGGGCTGTTCGCGGTTGCCACTCTGACGGCGGCAATGGAAATGCCGCGCAGGGGCATTGTGGGCGGCGGGCTTGCGCTTGGCGCCTGGGGCGCAGCGCAGGCGACTGCGGCTGGCCTGGCCGTTGCTTTGGGCGGGGGCATTCGCGACACCGTACAGACATTGGCAAATAACGGGCATCTCGGCGCTGGCCTGATGACGCCGGATATAGGCTACTCGGTTGTCTACCATATCGAGATTGGCCTGCTTTTTGTCACCCTCATTATCCTGGGCCCGCTGGTGCGGACCCGCATTCTCGACACTTCACAACAACGCAACCAACGAATCGGCCTCGCCGACTTCCCGACTTGACACCACGGAGGACTAAACATGGATACCCCCTATGGATGGCTATTTTTCGGCAATTTTGATCTTGCCCTGATTTCGCTTTACCTCTTCTGGCTCTTCTTTGCCGGACTGATCTACTACATCCAGCGTGAAAACATGCGCGAAGGTTACCCGCTGGAAAACGATGATGGCAGCCATGCCAATTCGCTTCTGCCTGTGCCGGAACCGAAGACTTTTATTCTTCCGCATGGCCGTGGCGAATTCAAGGCACCTGATTTTGAGCGGGAAAAGCGCGAACTGGCCCTGGCCCCGACCGAACATGGTGGCGGTTTCCCCTTTGCGCCTACAGGCGATCCGATGAAAGACGGGGTTGGCCCCGCATCATGGGCGATGCGCCGCGACGAGCCGGAACTGGACGGACATGCCCATCCGAAACTACAGCCGATGTCCAAGGTTGGCGATTTTGCGGTTTCTGCCGGGCGCGACCCGCGCGGCCTGCCAGTGGTTGGCAACGACCAGCAAGTAGCAGGCAAGATCACCGATATGTGGGTCGATGTGCCTGAACAACTGGTCCGGTATCTTGAAGCAACGCTCAGCGATGGGACCAAGCGCCTTGTGCCGATGACCATGGCGCGGATCAAATCCAACATGGTCTATGTCAACTCGATCGACTCGGCATCTTTCGCAGATGCGCCGATGATCGCTTCGGACAGCCAGATCACCAAGCTGGAAGAAGACAAAGTGTCGGGTTTCTACGCCGGCGGTTACCTCTACCGCAGTGAGAAGCGCGTCACCCCGATGAGCAAGCTGCGCCTGCTTTCGGATATGCTTGGCAAACCTGCCTAAGCATCTAACGACCAAAAACAAAAAAGGAACCGGCCCATGTCGCATGATGATTTCGCCTTTGAACCTGTGAAGGGGTTGCCAGAGCGGCCCCCCGAACATGAACGCATCTTGTGGCAGGGCCGCCCTGATACCTTGGCCCTGGCGCGCGAAGCCTATAAACTCAACTGGATCAACGCGTATTTCGTGGTGATTGTCGGCTGGCGCGCCTCGGTTGGTGCGCTGGAGACGGGTGCGGCTGGCGCATTCGCCTTTGGCTTGCCATATGCCATTCTCTGGGCCGCCGCGGTGGCAGTGATACTGCTTCTGGCCTATGTCCAGGCGCGCGCGACCGTTTACACCATCACTACCGCACGCGTTGCCATGCGCATCGGTGCAGCACTTACGGTCACCCTGAACCTGCCCTTCCGTCAGATCGCCAACGCAGACCTTGCCCTGCGCAAGAGCGGGACCGGCACAATCGCGCTGGAGACATTGGGCGAAACGAAGTTTTCCTATCTTATCCTGTGGCCGCATTGCCGTCCTGGCCATGTGCGCATCACAAAGCCCGCGCTTCGCTGCATTCCTGATGCTGCCAATGTCGCCGGGCTGCTGGCTGAAGCCGCCGAAACGCGTGTCGCCCAACCTGTCATTGAACGCAAGCCAGCCGCCGCCACAGGCGATCTGGTCGCAGCCGAATGAGGGATGCCATGACAACCAACCCTAACCCCCAGAAACCCTTCACCCCGAAATTCAAGCGTGAAGATGCAAATGACATGATCCCGATCGGGCTGGTGCGGGCGATGTTCGCACTTGCGTTGGTGTCGCTTGCACTGGTGACCTACGCAAGCGTTACCGGGCGAGAGCAAGCCGCCATCCCGGCCCCAGCGCCAGTTGTGCAGACATGGACCATAAACCTTGTTGGAAATGATGCACAGGCCGTGACAGTGCTGGATGCTGACGGTAATCTGTTGGCCGACATGGATCATGGCGGCTTTGTAACGGTCATTCAGAACGGTCTGATGACCATGCGTCGCCGCCACGGGATAGATCCGACCCTGCCGTTGCAGATCGTGCAATTTGAAAACGGACGGCTGGCTGCGATTGACCCGCTCACCGACTACCGCGTCGAACTGACCCAGTTCGGCAGCGCAAACCAGGCCGCATTCGAACGGCTGCTGAATATAAAATAAGTCGACCATAAAAAACCAAGGGAAAAACCAATGTCACTCTTCTCAAAAAAGATCGAACACGTACCCTGCACAGTCGAGGTTTCTCACCGTTTCGAGGCACTTCATGCACATGTCAAATTCAACGATGGCTCTGTCATTCATCCCGGCGACGAGGTGCTGGTCCAGGGCCCGCCCGTGCTGGCCGCATGGGGCGAGTTGATTGTCGAAGACCGGATTGCCACGATTACCCGCGCGAATGCGCTGGAACGGCTCTGGACACGACTGACAGGTGATTTCGAATTCATGGAACTCTGTGAATTCTCGTTCTCAGAGGAGATGAGCGTATGAATGTTCACGCCACAACCCATGATGAACTTCACGCCGAGATGGCGGGCAAGTTCGACACCGATGCAATGGCGCAGGAATCAACCCTGCTGAACCCACGTTTCTACACCACCGACTTCGACGAACTGGACCGGATCGACGTGACACCTGTGCGCGAAGAATGGGACAAGCTGATCGGGCAGATGAAATCGGACCCCAACAAGGGCCATTTCAAGAAGAACGAAGCCTGGGACAAGGTTGACTGGGACGGGATGGAGCCGAAGCTGAAACGCGAGTTCATCGACTTTCTGGTGTCGTCGTGCACGGCAGAATTCTCTGGCTGCGTGCTTTACAAGGAAATGAAGCGCCGCGGCAAGAACCCCGATATCTGCGAGTTGTTCAACTATATGGCCCGTGACGAGGCGCGCCATGCCGGTTTCATCAACGATGCGCTGCGCGAAGCAGGTGTGGCGGTGAATCTGGGCTTTCTGACCAAGGCCAAGAAATACACATATTTCCGGCCCAAATTCATCTATTACGCTACTTATCTGTCGGAAAAGATTGGTTATGCGCGGTATATTACGATCTACCGCCACTTGGAGGAGCACCCCGAGCAGCGCTTTCACCCGATCTTCAAGTGGTTCAAGGAATGGTGCAATGATGAATTCAGCCACGGCGAAGCCTTTGCGCTGCTGATGCGCACCGACCCAAAGCTGACGACAAGCTTTGCCAACAAGCTGTGGATCAGGTTCTTCCTGACAGCGGTCTTCGCCACGATGTATGTGCGCGACCATGCACGCCCGGAGTTTCACAAGGCGCTGGGTGTCGATATCGACTGGTATGATCAGGAAGTGTTCCGCAAGACCGGCGAGATTGCGAAACAGGTTTTCCCGATGGAACTGGACATTGACCACCCTGCATGGATGCCGACGCTGAAGAAGATCGAGCGCGCGTTCCGCAAGATGGAAGACGCTGAAAAGCAAGGTGGCATTGGTGGCAAACTGTCCAAATGGGCGGCCATGACCTCTGCCGGGATGGGCTTTGCACGGCTGTATGTCATGCCGGTCAAGAAATCGACGCCACCTGCCAATGTGCGGTTGGAACCAGCTTATTGAGTAACTCTGGTGCCGGGTTTGGCCCGGCACCATTCAGCCACACCGGAGGATACATGTTCGAAACCCCCTGGATAGCCGCACTTGCCGCGCTGTTTTTGTGGTGGTTTGCGACTGGCATCTTGCTATGGCGCGTTCATGCTGCAGATCGTGGTGGCCCTGACCAGCATGTCTGGTCAGTGGTGCTGTCACTGCCGCTGTTTGCGGCGGGCGCTTTGGGGGTGAATGCCACGCTGGCAGATTCAAGCCCACAGGGGGTATGGTTTGCCTTTTTGTCTGCAATGGCGCTGTGGGGCTGGATCGAACTGGCATTCCTGTCCGGGGTCATCACCGGCCCAAATACCAAGCCCTGCCCTACCGGGCTAGACCCTGCCGAGCGTTTCTGGTCGGCATTTCGCACTGTCGCGTGGCATGAATTCGTACTGGCCGCAGTGGTCGTGGTTTTGATCCTTTCGTCACTGGGGGCAGCGAATGCTTTCGCGTTGTGGACCTTTCTGGTTCTGTTTGCCGCCCGGATATCGGCCAAGCTGAACCTGTTTCTGGGGGTTCCACGTATCAATACCGATTTTCTGCCAAAGCCATTGGCGCATCTGTCCAGCTATTTCCGGCAAGGTCCGGTCAGTGGTTTCTTTCCGCTTTCGGTCACGCTTCTGGCGCTGGCTGTTGGCTGTTTTCTCGAACGTCTCTGGCGCGCACATCAGGCGGCGGATCAGGGCGCAATCATCGGCTTCACGCTTCTGTCCATGCTGACAGCACTGGCACTCTTGGAACATTGGTTCATGGTCTGGCGGGTGCGTGACGACAAACTCTGGCGCTGGATGATCCCGGCGCCCACAAACACCAAACGAAAAACATGACCGAGGGGATCCCAATGGATTTTGACACCCATTTCAAGACTGCGCTGGACGCGCTCAAGACCGAAGGCAATTACCGTGTTTTTGCCGAGGTTGAACGCCAATGTGGCAATTTCCCCAAGGTCAAGCGATACAATGGCGATGACGTGCAGGAAGTGACTGTCTGGTGCTCGAATGATTATCTGGGCATGGGACACAACCCCAAGGTCGTGGACACCATGGTGGAGGCTGTTCAGGCTTGCGGCACAGGCGCTGGCGGTACTCGCAACATTTCGGGCAACAACCATCTGCACCGGTTGCTGGAAGAGGAACTGGCCGATCTGCACGGCAAGGACGCGGCGCTGCTATTTACGTCGGGCTATGTTTCGAACTGGGCTGCCCTGTCGACGCTTGGCGCCAAGATACCCAATGCCGTGATTCTGTCGGATGAGAAAAACCATGCCAGCATGATCGAAGGCATCCGCCATTCCCGCGCTGACAAGGTCTTGTGGAAGCACAATGACTGGCGAGATCTGGACCGCAAGCTGAAGGCCGTGGGCGACCGCCCCAAGATCGTGGCCTTCGAGAGTGTCTATTCCATGGACGGCGATATCGCACCGATGCGCGAGATTGTCGAAGTCGCCGAGGCGCATGGCGCCATGACCTACCTGGACGAAGTGCATGCCGTGGGCATGTATGGTCCGCGCGGTGGCGGCATTTCCGAAGAGCGCGGGCTGGCTGACCGGATCACCCTGATCGAAGGGACGCTGGGCAAGGCTTATGGCGTCGTGGGGGGCTATATCACCGGGTCAACGGCGCTATGCGACTTCATCCGCTCCTTCGCATCGGGTTTCATATTCACGACCGCCTTGCCCCCAGCCGTCGCCGCAGCGGCGACAGCTTCGATCCAGCACCTAAAGTCCTCTGATACCGAGCGCCGCGCACAGCGCGAGCGGGTGGCAAGGCTGCGCGCAAGACTGGATGCCAAGGGCATTCCCCATATCGCCAATGAAAGCCACATCATTCCGGTCATGATTGGCGATCCGGTCAAATGCCGGATGTTGTCGGATATCCTGATGGATGATTGGGGTATTTATGTACAACCCATCAACTACCCGACCGTGCCAAAGGGAACAGAGCGTTTGCGCATAACCCCAGGGCCTTTGCATTCAGACGCAGATATTGACCATCTCGTGACTGCGCTGACCTCGCTTTGGCAGCAATGCGCCATTGCGCATGCCGTTGCGTAATGACAAGCTTGACATGTCTAAAAACAACGTCAGATGTTGGCATCTGAACATAATCGGGAGGTCTGAAGAAATGAAATTTACGACTGGCGCGGCACTCAGCGCCATTACACTCTCTTTCGCTTCGCTGCCCGCCTTTGCTGGCGATATAGAAGCTGGTGAAAGCGCTTTTCAAAGTCAGTGCCAGAACTGCCATAATGTGACCAATGAGGAAGGCGAAGTTCTGGCCGGTCGGCCGAACATGCGCACTGGTCCCAACCTTTACGGGGTGATTGGCCGTCAGCCCGGTGTGGTCGATGGGTTCCGCTACGGCGCGTCGCTGGTGGAAGTTGGCGAAAGTGGCGTCGTCTGGGATGAAGAGGTGATGGTAGCATACCTTCTCGATCCGACGACCTATCTGCGCGAAACACTGGATGACCGCCGCGCGCGCAGCCAGATGTCATTCCGGGTGCGTGACGAAGCCACAGCGCGCGACATCATCGCGTTTCTGGGGCAGTTCGGTGCCGTGGAAGAAGACGAGGAAGCGGCCGAAGAAGGCAGCTGATCCGAACGGGTTTTGGCGGCTGATCTGATTTTTGCCGCCAAGAACAAAACAAGTGAACGCCCCGACATGGCACCTCATGCCATCTCGGGGCGTTTTTTGTTGGATCTGCTGCGCAGATCGAAGGGCTTGCTCTGATCCCGCCAAGATGTCAGTTAGACATGCTTGCCTTGCACGGAGACACCGCCATGACACAACAGCCTGTCCAATATAGCCGCGAGGGCGATATTGCGCTGATTTGCATCGACAATCCGCCAGTCAACGCAATCGGGCAATCTGTGCGCGCTGGGCTGATGGCGTGCATAGATACATTCGCCGCAGACACCTCGGCGCGGATCGCGGTGCTGTATTGTGCAGGCCGTACATTTGTCGCCGGGGCCGATATCAGCGAATTTGGCAAACCCGCCACAGCGCCCTTTCTGCCCGATGTGATTGCCCGGCTGGAAGCGCTTGAAAAGCCAGTTCTATGCGTCATGCACGGCACAGCGCTTGGCGGCGGGCTGGAACTGGCACTGGGGGCGCATTACCGTATTGGTGTGTCCGGGCTCAAAACCGGCCTGCCCGAGACCAGCCTTGGCCTGCTGCCCGGTGCTGGCGGCACACAACGCCTGCCGCGACTGACGGGGCTGGAGGCCGCATTGGAGATCATGATCTCTGCACGCCATATATCCGCCGACCAAGCCCTGGAGATGGGGATCATTGATCATCTGGTCCCAGCCGCACAAGACCCGCGTACTGTGGGTCTTGCGAAGGCGCGGGAGTTGCTGGCAACCGGCGCTGGACCGCGCAGGCTGTGCGATATGCCCCCGCCACAGGTCAACGCGGAGCAGATTGAGGCGCTTCGCGCGCGTACAGCCGCACGCTACAGAGGCCAGAATGCCCAGATGGCCGCAATTGATGCCGCCGTGGGCGGGGCGGCCATGCCATTTGCGGACGGGATGCAACATGAACGCGCCTTGTTCCTGCAACTGAGGGAATCCCCGCAGCGCGCAGCCTTGGTTCATGCATTCCTTGCTGAACGCAAGGTAGCGCAACTGCCCGAACTCGACGGGATCACCCCGCGCGCGTTTTCACAGCTTGGCGTGGTTGGCGGTGGACGCATGGGAAGCGGCATCGCGGTCGCCGCCCTGCTGGCCGGGCTGGATGTCACGCTACTGGAACGTGACGCGCAATCAGCCGCGCAGGCGCAGCAGACTGTCGCGCAAATGCTGGCCGAAAGCGTGAAGCGGGGCAAACTGACAGATGAGGCCCGCACACGTATTCTTGCGCAGAGTTTTCGCGCCGTCGATACCTACGCGGCACTTGCAGAGTGTGATCTGGTCATCGAGGCCGTATTCGAAGACATGGACATAAAGCGCGAAGTTTTCACCCAGCTTGACCAGCATTGCAAGGCCGGGGCCATTCTGGCGACGAATACATCCTATCTGGATATCCCGCAAATCGCCGCCATGACAGGACGACCAGCCGATGTTCTGGGCCTGCATTTCTTCTCGCCTGCCCATATCATGCGGCTTCTGGAAATTGTCGTGCCAAAGACAACCGCCCCTGACGTGGTGGCAACCGGCTTTGCCTTTGGCAAGAAGCTGGGCAAGGTCAGCGTGCGCGCAGGCGTCTGCGACGGATTTATTGGCAACCGCATCTTGCAGGTGTATCGCGCAGTTTCCGATCACATGGTTCTGGCCGGTGCCAGCCCTTATGAGGTTGACCGCGCGGTGACGGAATTTGGCTTTCCGATGGGTCCATATGCCGTGCAGGACCTGGCCGGGCTGGACATCGGCTTTATGACCCGCCAGCGCAAAGCGGCCACGCGCGACCCGCGCGAATTCGTGGCGCGTTGGGCCGATGAGATGCATACGCGCGGCTGGCATGGCCGCAAGACCGGGCAGGGCTATTACACCTATGACGCAGATACCCCCAAGGGCCGCCCATGCCCCGAGGTTGAGGCCATCATTGCTGCAGAACGCCGCGAATATGGTGTGACACCGCGCAGCTTTAGCGCAGATGAGATCGTTGCGCGCTACATGGCTGCAATGGTCAACGAATCCGCGCTTGTGATTGGCGAAGGCATTGCCGCACGGCCGCTGGATGTCGATGTCACCTTGTTGCACGGCTATGGTTTTCCACGCTGGCGCGGTGGGCCAATGCATTGGGCCGATACTCAGGGCCTGGACCAGCTTCTGGCACGCATTCAAAGATTTGCCGATGAAGATGCGCATTTCTGGCGCGCGGCCCCTTTGCTGGTGGAACTGGCGCAGGAAAAGCGCCTGTTCGCAAGCCTCAATACCTGAAACATATTCGTAGCCTCGGCCTATGTCACCAGCCCATAGCGGCTGGGCAATTGCGTGTGAAAGACACCACAACATAGCGGCGACTTACCCTTGATTCTGCACAATCTAAAGTTGTCTTAGTATTTGTTTTTAAATATTTTTTGGTGAAAATACCCCCTATTCATTGCGTTGCCTTACTTTCGCCACGATTGAATTTTTAAAGATTTATCACACAATTTGGGCTTGCTTATTGTCGTTCATCATATGGGCGACACCCCTCACCCAGAGGTTCGGCGGGCCCAATTTCAAGCTGTAAAAACGCGGGCGCCAGACCGCAGGAACATTCATGGCGGTCCTGTGGTTATGCGCGCCACAGGCGTAAGAACATGTGCTGACAAGCCAGGTCAGCGCATAGGCGGAAAATGGGGGATTAAAGATGACAAAAACCTTCTCACATGAAGAAGGTGGGCTGTCTTATGTCGTGACAGTCTATGAAGAGAGCGGCGAAATCTTTGCCGAAATCAAGACCGTCAGCGGCTCGATGGATGTGAATGCCATTTATATCGCGGATTCCGACTTCTCTGGAAAAAGTGTGAATCTGAACGGCCCGCTGAACATGAGCGGCAGTGGATCACGCTTCGGGGACCAGAGCATTCAATGGGACAGTGCGATTGCGCTCAGCTCTCCGGGTCTGGGGCGCGGCGGCAAGGACAAAGAGACTTTCTTGACCGAAGGCGATGTGCTGAAAGTCAAACTCGATGCCTCCAGTCTGGATCAGGTCGATTTCATAGGGATACGCGCCACCTCGACCAGCACCGAGGGTAAAAATCAGGGCTCGATCAAGGCAGTTATGGGAGAGCCTGTAGAGCACGAAGATCCAAAAGATCCCGAACCACCCTGCGAGCCGGGCAATCGACCACCAGTGGCTGTGAAGGACAACTTCGAAACCAAGTTCAATACTGCACTTACGGGTAATGTGCTGCACAATGACAGCGATCCAGATGGGGATGAACTGACGGTTCTGACCAACACACACCCCGCCATTGGCACCGTCACGATGCACCCGAACGGCAACTTCACCTACACCCCCAATCACGGTTTTATCGGTGAAGACAGCTTCCGCTATACAGTCATTGACGGCAATGGCGGCTATGATCAGGCAGACGTGCATATCACCGTGCCCTGCTTTGCCGCCGGCACGCTCATTATCACAGCGACTGGCCCTAAATCGGTCGAGGATATCTGCGTCGGCGACGAGGTGCTGACCCGCGATGACGGGTTCCAGCCCGTGCGATGGGCGGGAACCCGGGCGCTGGATGCGGAATATCTGGCGCAGAACCCGGATTTCGCTTCGGTCCTGATCTCGGCGGGGTCGCTTGGTAACAATCTGCCAAGGCGCGATCTGCGCGTGTCGCCGGGCCACCGAATATTGCTAAGCGGCCATCAGGCGGAAATACTGTTCGGAGAGCGCGAAGTGCTGGTTGCAGCCAGCGATCTGGTCGGCCAGCCGGGCGTCACCAGCGACCCCAGACCAGTGACCTACGTTCACATCATGTTCGACAACCATCAAATCATCGATTCTGAAGGTGCATGGAGCGAAAGTTTCCAGCCCGCAGATGTAACCTTGAACGGATTGGGCACAGCGCAACGCGAAGAGTTGCTGGCCCTCTTCCCGGAACTGGCGACACATAAGGGCCAACGCGACTTTGCCACCGCCCGCAGAGTGCTTGCCCGTCACGAAAGCGCTGCCCTTTTGGCGATGACAGCATAAGACCAGCGCTGTACGGGGCCTTTTCAGCGCCCCGTACAGCGCTTGCGCGCCTATTCCGCCGCGACGCGCCTTGGCTTCAACAAGGGTGCCAGATAGCGCCCCGTATGGCTTTCTTCATTCGCGGCGACCTTTTCAGGCGTGCCGGTCGCCACGATCTTACCGCCCCCGTCACCGCCCTCTGGCCCTATGTCGATGATCCAGTCAGCGGTTTTCACCACATCAAGATTATGCTCGATCACCACGACCGTATTGCCCTGCTCCACCAGCTCGTGCAGGACTTCCAGCAGCTTGCGCACATCCTCGAAATGCAGGCCCGTGGTCGGTTCATCCAGAATATACAAGGTGCGCCCCGTTGACCGGCGGGCCAGTTCCTTGGACAGCTTCACGCGCTGCGCCTCGCCCCCCGACAGGGTTGTGGCCTGCTGGCCAACCTTGATATAGCCCAAGCCCACACGCATCAGTGCATCCATTTTCTCGCGAATGGATGGGACCGCCTGAAAAAACGCCTGCGCCTCTTCCACGGTCATGTCCAGCACATCAGCGATGGACTTGCCCTTGAACAACACTTCCAAGGTTTCACGGTTGTAGCGTTTGCCTTTGCAGGTTTCGCAGGTGACATAGACATCCGGCAGGAAGTTCATCTCGATCTTCAGCACCCCGTCACCCTGACAGGCTTCGCAGCGCCCGCCCTTGACGTTGAACGAAAACCGACCCGGCTTGTAGCCGCGCGCCTTGGATTCCGGCAGCCCTGCAAACCAGTCACGAATAGGGCCAAAGGCGCCCGTATAGGTCGCCGGGTTTGACCGCGGTGTGCGACCGATGGGACGCTGGTCAATATCGATCACCTTGTCCAGATGTTCCAACCCCTTAATCGTCTCGCACGGCGCAGGCGTCTGGCGCGCACCGTTCAGTCGCATTGAAGCGGTTTTAAACAGCGTCTCGATAGTCAGTGTCGACTTGCCCCCGCCCGATACCCCGGTCACGCAAACGAATTTGCCCAAAGGAAATTCCGCCGTCACATCCTGCAGGTTGTTTCCGCTGGCCTTTACCACAGTGATTTTCTTGCCGTTGCCCTTGCGGCGCGTTTTGGGCACGCCAATCTCGCGTGTGCCACTCAAGTACTGCCCGGTCAGGCTGGCAGGGTCCGCCATGATCTGTTCAGGCGTGCCCTGCGCAACGATCTGGCCGCCATGCACACCCGCACCCGGCCCGATATCCAGCACGAAATCGGCAGTGCGGATTGCTTCCTCGTCATGTTCGACCACGATCACCGTATTACCTTGATCGCGCAGATTGCGCAGCGTGATCAGCAGCCGGTCATTGTCGCGCTGGTGCAGCCCGATAGATGGTTCATCCAGCACATAAAGCACGCCTGTCAGCCCGCTTCCGATCTGGCTTGCCAGCCGGATGCGCTGGCTTTCACCGCCCGAAAGCGTGCCTGCGTGGCGGCCCAGCGTCAGGTAATCCAAGCCCACATTAACCAGAAACCCCAAACGCTCGCGGATTTCCTTCAGAATGGCGCGTGCAATCTCGTTCTTCTGCTTGCTCAGGCTCTCCGGCGCCCCTTCGACCCAGGCCAAGGCCTCGCGGATCGACATTTCAGTGACCTGGCCCACATGAAGCCCACCAATCTTGACCGCAAGCGCTTCTGGCCGCAGGCGATGGCCCTCGCAAACTCCGCAATGGCGCTGGTTCTGATAGCGTTCGAATTCCTCGCGAATCCATGCGCTGTCAGTCTCTCGGTAGCGGCGCTCCATATTCGGGATGACACCCTCAAAGGCGCGGGTCACATTATAGACGCGTCCCCCTTCGTCATAACGAAAAGGCAATTCCTCTCCGTTGGAGCCGTATAGCAAAACTTGCCGGACATGTGGCGGCAGGTCTTTCCAAGATGCCTTGGCGTCGAATTCATAGTGCTTTGCCAAAGACTCTATGGTTTGCAGGAAATAGGGTGACTTGCCCTTGCGCCACGGGGCTATCGCGCCGTCCGCCAGACGCAGGGCGTGGTCGGGAACGACTAGGCGTTCGTCAAAGAACAGCTCTACCCCCAACCCATCGCAGGCAGGGCAGGCACCAGAGGGGGCGTTGAAGGAAAACAGCCGTGGTTCAATCTCGGAAATGGTGAAGCCACTGACCGGGCAGGCAAATTTCTCGCTAAAGGTGACACGCTCACCGTCTTCGGTCGCGATTTCCAGCACCGCGATTCCATCCGCCAGATCCAGCGCTGTGCGCAAACTGTCGGCCAGCCGCGTTTCGATCCCCTCACGCACCACGATCCGGTCAACGACCACATCAATGTCATGGCGGAATTTCTTGTCCAGCGTGGGCGGCTCGTCCAGTTCATAGAATTGCCCATCCACCTTGACCCGCTGAAAGCCCTGCTTGCGCAGTTCCAGAAACTCCTTGCGGTATTCGCCCTTGCGGTCGCGCACGATGGGGGCCAGCAGATAGGCACGCGTGCCCTCTTCAAATGCCATGATCCTGTCGACCATATCCTGCACTTGCTGCGCCTCGATGGGCTGACCCGTGGCAGGGCTGTAGGGGGTTCCAGCCCGCGCGAACAGAAGGCGCATGTAATCGTAAATTTCGGTTACGGTGCCGACGGTCGAGCGTGGGTTCTTGCTGGTGGTCTTCTGCTCAATGGAAATCGCAGGCGACAGGCCCGAGATATGGTCCATATCGGGCTTTTGCATCATATCAAGGAATTGGCGCGCATAGGCCGAAAGCGATTCGACATAGCGACGCTGACCTTCGGCATAGATCGTATCGAACGCCAGGCTGGATTTGCCCGACCCCGACAGCCCGGTGATCACCACCAGCTTGTCCCGGGGTAAGGAGACGTCGATATTCTTCAGATTATGTTCGCGCGCCCCGCGCACTTCGATAAATTTCTGCTCAGCCATCCGGCCCCCCGATCGCGCATTTGCGTCCAAGGCTGCAAGATAGTGATGATGCGCCGAGTCTCCAACCGAAATATGTGAACAAAATGCTAACATGTCCAGTTTTTCAGCTTTTCCTGCAACAACCCCCCTAAACATTCATTATATTGAATTTGTATCTTGATTGCTCGGGCGACAGAGCGCATATTTTGCGAAGAACCCATCAAGGACACTCGCAATGTTTGCTTTCCTCAAACCCAAATCCGCCACCCGCCGCATCAACCCTTCGGAGGCGATTGCAAAGGTGGCCAACGGCACCCTGACCCTGATTGATGTGCGCGAAGCAGATGAATTGCGCCAGACAGGCAAAGCAAAGGGCGCGCTGCATATCCCCCTGTCACAGATCGCGGCGCAGACCGATCCCGATAGCGGCCATTTCAACCGCAAACTGTCACAAGACAAGCCCGTTGCGCTGTATTGCGCATCGGGCCTGCGTTCGGACCGTGCCGCAAGTACGATGTCGGCAAACGGGTTTGCAGAGGTCTACAACCTAGGCACCCTTCAAGACTGGAAAATTTCAGGCGGACCGGTCGTGCGCTGACAAGCGCACAGCCCCGTAACGAAGTGAAGGGGGCCGTGCATATCTTCTGCGGCCGCAAGGCCGCCCAATCAGATCAAACCTCAGAAATGGATCGCGCGACCGTAAGCGTCGAGCACCGATTCATGCATCATCTCGCT
>SLAT01000229.1 GCA_007126715.1 Roseinatronobacter sp. | reverse complement strand
TGCTGTCATCGGTGAACCCGACCGGATGGAACGCGTGACTATCGAGCGCTGAAGCGAAAAAAGGCCGGGGCAACATTGCCCCGGCCTGTGATCCCGATTTGGCCTGAATTCAGACCGGTTGGGCAATGATTACTCTTCACCAGCGGTTTCGGCAAAACGCGCATCGATCTGCGCGGCGAGTTCCGGGTCAACTGTCGCAGCCTCGCCGATCGCGATATATTCTTCGACCGAAATATCAGGTGTGTTTTCCACAGCTTCCAGAATGGCTGCGTCAGCCTCCTGAACAATCGCCATTTGCTGTTCTTCGTCAGTGATGCCCTCAAGCTGCGCAATATACGCTTCGCGCGTTTCAGCAACGGCAAGGGCAGCAACGATAAACGCGTCGATCTTGCCTTCCTCCATCGCAATTTCGGACCCTTCAGTCTGGGCCGGAACCTGCGCCTGTGCCGCTGCTTGTGAGGCCAGTACTGGCGTCATAGCAAGACCGGCGGCAAGGATGGTGGTGCTCAGATAGCGTTTCAGTTCCATATCAATCTCCTGTTTTGGCAGCGATCAGGACCATTCGGCCCCCGCGCTTCTCCATGACCTATGAGTGACAAAGCGCGGATGCAAATCAGGTAAGCGGAATTTTGCTGTTATTGAGGTTTCGTAGTCTAGAATGGGCCACTGAAAGACATGGGGTTAGCGCCCTAACTCTTTGATCCCACGAGAAAGTCCTTCAAGTGTCATGGGCACCATGCGCCCCTCGAATATCTGTGAAATCATTCCGATGGACTGCGTGTAACGCCAATGCGCTTCGGGGGTCGGGTTGACCCAAAGATGGTCGGGCCATTGACTGCGCGCGCGTTGCAGCCATTGCTCGCCTGCCTCTTCGTTCCAGTGTTCATTTGCGCCACCGGGAATCTTTATCTCATATGGCGACATGGCCGCATCACCAACAAATATGCATTTCCAGTCACTGCCATAGGTGCGCAACAAATCCCATGTGGACATGCGTTCAGTCCAGCGCCGGGCATTGTCACGCCAGACGAATTCATACAGACAGTTGTGAAAGTAGAAATGTTCAAAATGCTTGAATTCAGACTTTGCGGCGCTGAAAAGTTCCTCCACAGCGCGAACATGGTCATCCATTGACCCGCCAATATCCAGCAAAAGCAGTACTTTGACGGCGTTTCTTCGCTCTGGCCGTGTGCGCACATCCAGCCAGCCCTGCTCGGCGGTGGAACGGATCGTCCCGTCAAGGTCCAACTCTTCTTGAGCACCATCGCGCGCCCATTTGCGCAGGCGTTTCAAGGCGACCTTGATATTCCGTGTGCCCAGTTCGACACTGTCATCAAGGTTGCGAAACTCGCGCTTGTCCCAGACCTTGACCGCGCGACGATGGCGCGACTCCTCTTGCCCGATCCGCACCCCTTCTGGATTGTAGCCATAGGCCCCAAAGGGTGATGTTCCCGCCGTGCCGACCCATTTATTCCCGCCCTGATGGCGGCCTTTCTGTTCTTCCAATCGTTGTTTCAGCGTTTCCATCAGTTTGTCAAAGCCACCCAAAGCCTTGATCGCCTCGCGCTCTTCAGCGCTCAGGTGTTTTTCGGCCATCTTTTCCAGCCAGTCGCGTGGCAGATCAACCGCGTCCAGCACTTGCTCAAGGCTCAGGGCATCCATGCCTTGGAAACTTTGAGAGAATGCGCGGTCAAAGCGGTCCAGATGTCGTTCATCCTTCACCATCGTCATACGTGCAAGATAGTAGAACCCTTCAACATCATAGGTCACCAACCCCGCCCGCACCCCTTCCAGAAAGGCAAGAAACTCGCGCAGGGACACTGGCACAGCATGGTCGCGCAAGCTCTGGAAGAAATTCAGAAACATGGGTTTACAACAGCTTTTCCAGTCCGATTGTAACGAACAATCCCGCCAGCCCTCCGACGATCACGCCCACAATGCCATATTGCGCCATATCCTTGCGGTCGCCACCCCGTTGCCTTGCATTTCTTATTCCCCAAAGCGCACCTGCAAGCATACCAATAATGACAATCATATTTTCAGTCCTTGATTTAACGCTGGATAAGCGCCGTAATTTCTGCGCGTCGGTCCTCTGCCGCCTGCCTCGACCCGAAGCCGAACAAGGCATATGGCATAGCATCCGCGCGCAAGGTTTCTGCTTCTGCGTCGCGCCCCATACGCTCTAGCGCCTGTGCGCGCAACAGCATCAGCGATGATAAAAGTGCACCATTCTCACTCCGGCGCGCAGGCCCGATTGCATTTTCGGTCAGACGCAGAACAACAGGATACTGCCCTGCCGCCAGCGCCTGCGCCGCCAGATGCATCTCGACATGGGCGCGCGGCACCTCTCCGCCCGGTCGCGCGGAATAGATGGACGCAGCACCGATCAGCGCATCCAGCGCTTCTTCGCCCTGTCCAGGTGGCGCAAAGCGTGCTGCCAGAAACAAGCTGAAGGCAAGGCGTTCGTCCTGCCAGCGCTCCTCTAGGGAAATCCTAAGCGCTGCTTGTGCAAACTCGAAGCTGCGCCGCCGCGTGGGTGACCCGAGCGCATTCTCGATTGCATCAGTCCATGCACGAGGGGTGGGGATCGGGTCCAGTCCGACAGACTGGCTGGCAGCCCCGCGGGGGTTCAGTTGCGCCAGAATGGCAGGCAAGCGTGCACCCACCTCGGTGCGGGTCATGCCGGGGCGCAGGGAAGGGTGGTTCCAGACCCGCAACACCAGCATGTCAAACCCGGTCAGGGTGGTCTGAAAATTATCGTCATTCATGACCGTTTCCCCAATGCGGTAAAGGTCATTCAATGGGCCGAGTGCCTGCGCAACCTCCTCATGCAAACAGTCGCGCATTTCCTGAACCGTGGCATCGGCCGGCGCGATCACAAGCGCCTTTTCGCGCTCGGCAATTCGGGTCCAGTCCAGATGCTCTGCGCGGGGTGCCGCACGGAATTCCTGCCATGTCGAGACATTCGGCAAAACGAAACAAGAGGCTTCGGGTACAAGTCTGCGCATGGACTCGCGTTGGACGAATTCCACCGTGATCTGAGCCGCACCGCTCACACGGCGAATATCCAGCCCCGCTTCATTGCGTAGACGCGCAATCAGCCGGTCTGTTTCGATCTCGGCAAGCGGTGGAACCTGCCCCGTCAGGCGTAGCGCGACCGGTCCTTCAAATCGCGAGAATTGCGGGATCACGCGGCCAGACTCCAGCCTGAACCCGAGTTCCAGAATATCCTGCGCAATCTGTGCATTGCTGCGCGCAGGTGCGTAAGGGCGCGGGGCACCAAACAGCGCAGCCGAACTGATCGCGCGCGACTGCACCGACAAATCGACCTCTGGGCCGGTTGCGGGCATACCACAAGCTGACAGTGCCAGCATGGCAAACAAGGGTGCTGCGACCCTCATTCGGGGCGCACATATTTGATGAACGGGGTCAGGACACCAACCTGATCGTAAAGCCTGCGCGCAGTGGCGTTGAAATCCTGCGTCGTCCAATAGACACCGGATACATTTCGCGCATCTGCCGCCTTATAGACTGCCTCGATCAGTGCACGCGCCACGCCTTGCCCACGGGCCTGCGGGTTGGTGAACAAGTCTTGCAAATAGCAAATCCCCTCTGGCCGCCAGCAATGTGCGTGAAACAGGTAATGCACCAATCCGACCGGCCTGCCGTCGTCCAGCGCCAGCAGCCCACCCGGGCTGTGAGGGTCGTCGGATAGAAGCGCGGTGAAGGTCGCATCATAGACCGATTGCGCAAGCGGCGACTGGTAGTAATCCAGGTAGCCAGCCCACAAAATCGCCCATTCCGCCTTATCTTCTGCCTGTAAGTCTCTGATTTCTAATGTCATATCAACGTCCCTGACGGCGCGCCATGAAGGCAAGCCGCTCGAACAGATGCACATCCTGTTCATTCTTGAGCAATGCGCCATGCAGTTTGGGCAGGGCATTTTGCCCATCGCGTTTCAAATCTTCGGCGCTCAGGTCCTCGGCCAGCAGCAGTTTCAACCAGTCCAGCACTTCAGAAGTTGAGGGCTTTTTCTTTAAACCGGGGGTTTCGCGCAACTCTGTGAACTGGGTCAGGGCTGCTGTCAGCAATGCGGGCTTGATGCCGGGGAAATGGACCTCGACAATTGCTTTCAGCGTTTCGGTATCGGGAAAGCGGATGTAATGGAAAAAGCACCGTCGCAAGAACGCGTCGGGCAAATCCTTTTCATTATTCGAAGTGATGATGACAATCGGGCGGTGTTTCGCACGGATGGTTTCACCAGTCTCGTAGACGAAGAAATCCATCCGGTCGAGTTCCTGCAACAGATCATTTGGAAATTCGATATCGGCCTTGTCGATTTCGTCAATTAGCAGGACCACGCGTTGCTCCGCCTCGAACGCTTGCCACAACTTGCCTTTGCGTATGTAATTTTTCACATCATTGACACGTTCATCGCCCAACTGACTATCGCGCAACCGCGAGACGGCATCATATTCGTACAAACCCTGTTGTGCGCGGGTGGTCGATTTGATGGACCATTCGATCATGGGCAGTCCGAGCGACGCCGAAACCTGTCTTGCAAGCTCTGTCTTGCCGGTACCCGGTTCCCCTTTGACCAGAAGCGGGCGTTGCAGTGTCACAGCAGCATTCACCGCAATCTGTAACTCGTCACTCGCGATATAATCGTCGGTAGAGGTGAACCGCATTCTGTACCTGCCTTAACTGGGTGTTGACGCGCAAAGAGTGCACGTTTTCTGGCAACTTAGCCTTTGCCAGTGACCACGACAAGACAACTTGCCGCGCCATTGCAACCAATGGTGGCAAGAAACCGCGAAAGAGCGTGACATTCCCGAACGCATCCGTTATTCGGCCCGCGAGGGCGCGGGATATAGGTGAATCAAGATGTCAAACCTCAACACTTATGATCCTGCTGACACTGAGGAGCGGGGCATGAAACCAGAGACTTTCCTACCGGAAGA